>NZ_VPBA01000022.1:0-56870 GCF_013418945.1 Acinetobacter sp. YH12112
TAGACAAAATGACACCAAATGAGTTTTACTATGATCAGCTACCCCAACAAAACAAGGTGGCTTAACTAGAGCGGAATATCACTTATAAATACGCTTTTAGTTGTTCAAACAAGTGGAACCACCTCTGATAATGTTGGTTGAGCCATTCATACAGTTGTTGCATCACCGGTTGACTGTGCTGTTGCCGGTATTCGCGGCGGTGTTGCGCTGTACCATCCGTCTTTTTTCTTAATTCTGCTTCTATCGCATACAGTTTCTGAATCAGCACTAATGCCTGTTCAGCGACCTGACTTTTTTGGGTCACATGCAGTTCGTGGAATTTACGACGTGCATGTGCCATGCAGCCCACCTCAATGACCTGACCTGATCTAAAGCGTGCATAGCGACAACACTGTGAAACGCTCAAGCCTACTTCTTTTTGCTTCTGGCAGATAATATACCTTTTGGCTTTTTTACGAGTTTTACTCCGTATTCTTTTTCAAGTACATCAATGATAGCTTCAAAGAATTCAGCTTTTCTTTGGGTATCGAGCAATTCTTTTTCTAATTTTTTGATACGTTGTTCAGGTGTTAAAGGAAGTGGATCAGACATGGCCTGTACTCCATTTGAAAAAGGGGAACCTTTACTCCAATCTAATCTACCATGCTTTCTAAGCCAAACTAAAATGGTGGAACATCCTTGGATACCATAGTGATCCTGTGCCTGTTTATAAGTCATTTCACCATTTTCAACCTAGTCTACAACTGACAATTTAAAGGCGAGGCTATAATCTCGTTGGGTTCTCTTGATGATTGTTTTCATTGCACTCTCCAAATTTAGGTTTAGAAAGTGTCAACTTTATTTAGGACGGGACAACCTTAATACGAGATCAAAGGGGTCAATTTTACTTTGCCATTTGTAAGGTAAAAGGGGGCAATTTTAGAATGCCGTTGACCCTGGCAATGAATGATCTGTACCAACCATATAAGAATAAGTCGCTAAACTCAGCATGGCATCATCTTCATCACTATTACCATACGCATAAATAGTAGTATAATTATTTAAATCGTATTGTTCTAAAATCCGTATTTTCTTTTGTTCCCGACTACAATCAGGTGTTGAATATCGCCCTGTAAATTGCAGATTTTTAATTTCTGTTTTAGTACAAATCAAATCGACATTTAATTGCTGACAAATATATTGCAAATAAATATCCACACTGGCTGAAACAATCACCACATCATCACCATTTAATTGATGTTGTTTTAATTGTTGTAACAGCTGCGGATTAAGGTCATGCATTAAATCTGCTGCATAGTGCTGTGCAAGTACTAATATTTCAGCTGTACTTGCATCTTTAAACATGGCATTAAACAATTTAGGTCGCATGGCATGCGCAGGGTAAGCTTTTAAATAATAAGCCTGAATCCAAGGCAAGATTTTAAGCCCTTGTTTAATAATATGCCGGTTAGATAAAACATAGAAAATAAACCCTGTAAAACTGTCTTTGCTGCACAGGGTTCCATCAAAATCGAATAAGGCTAGATTTTTATATTTTTGGCTTTTTGCATGCATGTGGTATATCGCCCGTTGACCCGAGTAGCAAACCAGTTGGTATTATAGTCGCGGCTGAGTTTTGGTCCGGAAATTACCACCTCTGGCATCATCGCATAAAATGGTTCTTTGCCAGTTTGTTCCTGATACAGTTTTAATAAGGCGCGATACGAGGCGGTATCTTCAAAATCCTGCTCTTTTTCTTTTTTCAGATCGGAGCGGATCTGGCGTGGGGTGAGCACAATATTATGTTTGGCAAAAACACTAATCAGCTCGCGTTCAGATTGGCTCTTGGCACTGCGAACACCGCCATCTTTGCTATAGAGCAGTAAATCACCGTCTAGAGATAATTCGGCTTCGGTTAAATCATTCAGCATGCTCTGAAAAGCGGCATTACGGCTGGAATACATGCCTGAGTTATAATCGGCAAAGCGATATAGCGGTTTATCATAGTCGGCCGGATACATCATCAGACGGTGAATACCATAATACAGGCCACCATATTGGCTGTATAAATCGGTACGTAATTCTGCAATATTGCCGCCCTGGCGTTTATGTTCCTTGGCATAACTGATATGCACCTGCATCGAACCTAAGGTGGTAATCGGATTCAGCTTTTCTCCGATATTTTGACCAAACAGCTTGGCGGCGCCGGTCAGGGCCGACACATGATAATGCTTGGCCATATAGTCAAAAATTTCACGATAAAGTTCATCCAGTTCCCGTTCGGTTTTGACCCGGCGCATCTGGCTTAAATAGTTATCTTCCGGGCTAGGATGGTTTTTCAGTACATCCTGAAAATAGCCGGCAATGGTGCCACCAATGGCTTCACCGAGTTTATCTTTAAACTTCTCGTCTAAGCGTTCCTGGACTTCTTTAACTGCTTTTTCACCTAAACCATAAACCTGTGGATCGGCAACAAAGTTGGATTCCTGATCGACCACGGCGACAATGGTACACATATTTTCCTTGGTCTGCGGAATGCCCAATTGTTCACTAATATCGTAAATATCTTTGGCCCATGAATCACGATCTTTCACGCGGGAAGGAATCAGTCGTTTGATCTGATCTGCATCTAGACTTGGCTCATCGCCTTTATTCCACCAGGCGCTGTCGCCACAGGCAGCTAAACTTAAAGATAACGCAATCAGGCTTAAAGATTTGATTACAGATGACAGGAAGGTGTGTTTCATAAACAGGAAAACTCGGTCCAGACGGGTCAGCCTACAGGGCAGATGAAGTATACAGAAATTCGGCTATACAGGTGTGAATATATATGTATACGGCCTACGTTGCACTGTCAATTTTTATCTGCAAGATGCCAGAGAATTGAGTGGCTCAAAAAGCGGATACTGTAGGGTTAGATACTAAATTCTATTTCAAAATAAAGCGCTGATTTTAATTTGATGATCTTCTGTTATTTTAAGGAAAAAATTTAAATAAATAAGGGAGATGCTGTATAAAATCATCTGAATTGTTTTTAAAATATTATCTGTTGTTTTTTAATAATTCCAAAATTTTCTACCCAAAATAAAGGGAATTATTTTAGCGTAGAACTGTGGTTATTTTAGTGTGTATTTTAAATAAACCTTGTGTTTAGCAAATATAGGGCGTATAAAGCTAACTCTCCTTTGCGGGGTGGAGCAGTCTGGTAGCTCGTCGGGCTCATAACCCGAAGATCGTTGGTTCAAATCCGGCCCCCGCATCCAACTTTTAATGCTTATAGTGATTGAATATTTGTCCATAATTGTGAGAATTGGGACAGTGAAAAGTTTAAAATAATCAAATTTGATTGTGTTTTTATCCGATTTTTGAAAGATGAAATTTTAATAAAATGGAACAGCTTTCTGAAATGATCACCTAAGCTCATATAATGAGTCAGTTATGTTGAATAATGTAGAAAATTGGCAGTTGGCCACTGCAGTCAATGGTCAGGAAATTTTTGTAAAAGTGATGCCGCTGAAAAAGAAGCAGCGCTCGAGTCAAGGCTTTATCTGGGTGGAAGTCGGTAAAATGATTGAGCTTCAGTCCGGCCAGCAGGTGGAATTTAACCTGGATGGTAAAAGTTTTTATATTGCTTTAAATCAGCTATATAAATTAGACTTCTTGCGTTAGTCAAAATTTAAACAGTCCAAAGCTACATTTTATAAGGTTTTAGCCAATTCAAAAATTTGGTGAAACGATACTTTCGCAAGAGGTCTATTGAATTAATTTATTTTTATTGCATTCAGAACAGAAGTCTGTATAGTGGTCCTTAACTAGAAGAATTACTATTGTTTCAGCAAATCTTTTCCCTCCGTCGTTTTTTAATATCCTTCGTAGTATCAGATTTTTAGTTTCAAAGTCATTTTCCAGTTAATTATTGGTTTATCTATGACCAATTTAAAAGTTTTTTAATACAGGATTATCTTATGTCAAATACAGTTACTGGTACTGTGAAATGGTTTAATGAAACTAAAGGTTTTGGTTTTATTCAGGCAGATTCAGGTCAGGACGTTTTTGCTCATTACAGCGAAATTACCAACCAGGGCTTCAAAACCTTACATGAAGGTCAACGTGTTGAATTTACCATCGTAGCGGGTAAAAAAGGCGATCAGGCCAGCGGTATTACTGCAATCTAATTGCCAGTTTCGCTGCAAAAAGCTCATCTTCTGATGGGCTTTTGTTTTTTAGAATGTACTAAAACCCCACTGCGCTGTGGTCTGAACAGATACATAGAAATTTTGTTCAGAAGGCTTTAAACTAGCCCGGTTTTTAGCGCCGTATCCGATTTTCTCCCCTATGAAAGATTCGCTGCGCATTTTCTGTTTCCTGAGGTTCATACATTGAGTTCACATCCTGTCATTCAAGAACTGTTTGATCGTCCTATTGAACGAAAGCTGTGGGTGGCTCCAATGGCAGGTGTCACAGATCGGCCGTTTAGAACACTGTGCAAATATTTTGGTGCAGGCCATGCAGTCAGTGAAATGATGACTTCGGACAAGACGTTGCGCATGAGCAAAAAAAGTCTGTATCGGGCCAACTTTGATGGTGAAATCGCGCCGATTTCTGCACAAATTGCCGGTTCTGATCCGGCTGATCTGGCTGAAGCTGCGCGTTATCAGGTGGCCAATGGCGCACAGATTGTCGACATCAATATGGGCTGTCCTGCCAAAAAAGTATGTAACAAGCTGGCGGGTTCGGCGTTGTTACAAGATGAAGATCTGGTCGCCCGGATTTTAGATGCAGTGGTGGAAGCAGTCGATGTGCCGGTAACCTTAAAAACCCGACTCGGTTTTTTAAACGGTCAGGAAAATATTCTGCGTGTGGCCAAGCGTGCTGAACAGGCCGGTATTGCTGCGCTGGCCCTGCATGGCCGTACCCGTGAAGATATGTACCTGAACACGGCGCGCTATGAGTTAATCAAGCAGGTCAAGGCGGAGCTGAATATTCCCCTGATTGCCAATGGTGATATCGACAGTCCGGAAAAAGCCAAAATGGTGCTGGATTATACCGGTGCAGATGCGATTATGATTGGCCGTGCGGCACAAGGTCGTCCCTGGATTTTTCGTGAAATTGCCCATTACCTGACGACTGGTGAGCATTTGGCTGCACCAAGTATTGAAGAGGTTAAACAGGTACTGCTCGGGCATTTAACTGAACTTTATAGTTTTTATGGTGAATATTCGGGCTGCCGCATTTCACGTAAACATATTGCCTGGTACACCAAAGGACTGCGTTCCAGCAATGAGTTCCGTCAGAATATGTACCGTGTGGAAAGCACAGCCGAGCAGTATCAGGTGGTGGAACACTATTTTAATCAGCTGTTAGAACATGGCAACATCATGAGTGATGTCGAGGTCGAACAGGTCAATCTGTTAGAAACCAAATAATTAAACATCTAACAAAACCATGGCGCCTGCGGGCGTCATTTTTTATCTCTGGTTGTGTCCGTTTACATTCTCTACAGACCTGAACACAGGGCAACATACGCTCACTGAACATGGACAGGACTTGGACATTGCAAGGCTTGGCTTGCTCTATGCTAGGTAGGTCTTCACTTGGCAAGATGATATTCCAGTCTTGTTAATAACAATGATCCAGGGAGTTTCAACATGACCAATACCAATCGTCCTGTGACTGAATTTAGCCATAAGACCTCAACAGAATTACCACAAGAACGAAGCCAGGGTTTAAATGTCGACCCGACCGATGTGAATGCACGTCCTGATTTGGACACCAATCGTGTCCCGGATATGAATGAAGCAGGAGATCATCCTGTTGGTACCAGTGTGGGAGTGTTAGGGGGTGCGGCCACAGGCGCAGCCGTAGGTGCTGCAGCTGGTCCGGTTGGTGCTGTGGTCGGTGGTATAGCCGGTGGCGTGGTTGGCGGACTGGCCGGTAATGAAATTGCCGATCCGATTGATCCGATCGCAGAAGATGTATACTGGCGTGATCAGTACCAGAACCGTCCATATTATAATGAAACCCGCAGTGTCTATGCCGATGTCGACTATGATCGTGATTATCGCGGCGCCTATCGACTGGGTTATGAAAACCGGCCTTTATATGAACAAAATGTCGATTTTGACCGGGCCGAGCCAGAACTGCGCACCAAATGGGAACAGATGAAAGGCGATTCCCGTCTAAACTGGGAAGAAGCTAAATTTGCAGCCAAAGATGCCTGGCAACGTGTCACCCGTTAAAGTATTCAAGATACTATCAAGCCAATAAAAAACATCTCCGCGGAGATGTTTTTTATTATTCTCGCTTAGTGACTGGTCATTTCCAGCACCAGTTGATTAATTAAATCACCGGCTTCCATGTCACGAATCAGACCGACATTGGCACCGGCCCAGAATGCACCAAATCCCTGTTCACCTTGCTGGCTAGCTGCGGCATGTAACTGCTTGCCAATATCATAAGTATACGGATAGGTCGGTACCGGCGGACGGTTTGGTGTATCCACCAGACGGTGCCACTGATTGACCAGACCACGTGCCGGACGGCCGGAAATTGAATCGGTAATTTGGGTACAGCTCTGGCTAAATAAAGCCTTGCGATACGCCTCATTGGCATTGGAAGATTTACATTGCACAAAGGCGGTCCCGAGCTGCACCGCAACTGCGCCCAGGTTCATGACACGCTGTGCATGTTGACCATTCATAATTCCACCAGCCGCAACCACCGGAATCTGACAATGCTGGGTCAGTAAAGTCACTAAATCTACCGTGCGGATACCACCATCAATAGCGGCATTAAACAGGCCACGATGACCGCCAGCCTCTACGCCTTGGGCAATAATAATATCAATACCCGCCGCTTCAATGGCTTGTGCTTCGGCCAGATTGGTGGCAGAGACCATGGTGATAATCCCGGCCTGTTTTAGCGCCTGAATCTGATGCGCGTGCGGAATACCAAAATGAAAGCTTACCGCCTGAGGACGGGTTTCCAGCACCAGATTCAGATAATCATCATTGCTTAAAAAACTAGGATACAGATTTTTGAGCTGGGTCGGCAGCGCTACGCCATAATGGACAAAATGCGGACTTAAATAATCCAGCCAGACCTGAGCAGCAGCTTCATCCAGCGGCTCGGGTTGATGACAGAAGAAATTGACCTGAAAAGGGCAGTCGGTCAGGTCCTGGGTTTTTAAAATCTGTTCTCGGGCAGACGCCACTGAACTGGCCCCTAAACCCAGTGAACCCAAGCCGCCCTGGTTGGAAACTTCGGCAGCCAGTTCAGGTGTCGAAACACCGGCCATCGGCGCTAAAAAAATAGGATGTTTAATGCCGAGCTGTTCCAATATAGACATGCGATTTCTCCTTATTCTTCCTACACTTTGCCCAAGCTGAACAAAATTAGCAAATCATAATCATTATTTATTTTTTAAATAATCTGCTCCTTCTTACACAGCAGTTACATTCGTTGCGACAAGCTGGGTCGTGCTCACGCATCGGCTTGCTAGGCGCAGCATTTTCGCTTTTTTATAATCAGCTTATCTCCTGATTTCTGCTGAAACGCATGTCTGAACGTATCCGTGAAAAACTGCAAATTTTAGCCGATGCTGCCAAATATGATGTGTCCTGCTCATCGAGTGGTAGTCGGCGCAAAAATACAGACCAAGGGCTGGGCAATACCGGTAATGGCATCTGTCACAGCTATACCGAAGATGGGCGTTGTGTCTCGCTGCTTAAAATCCTGTTCTCCAATGTCTGTATTTATGACTGTGCCTATTGCGTTTCGCGCCGTTCCAATGATGTTAAACGCGCGGCCTTTACTGTGCAGGAAGTGGTCGATCTGACCATGAATTTTTACCGGCGTAACTATATTGAAGGGCTGTTTTTAAGTTCCGGTATTTTTAAATCGGCCGATTACACCATGGAACGGATGCTGCAGGTGGTCAAAAAGCTGCGGCTGGAAGAAAACTTTAACGGCTATATTCATTTAAAAACCATTCCCGGTGCATCTCAGGAAATTATTACTGAAGCCGGTTTATATGTCGACCGGATGAGTATTAACCTGGAAATGCCGACCGAAGCCGGACTGCAGCAATTTGCGCCGGAAAAAAGTCATGCCGAAGTGCAGAAAGATTTAGGGATTGTCCGGGATCGGCTGATCCAGATCAAGGATGAATCGAAAATCATCAAATCGGTACCGAAGTTTGTGCCAGCCGGACAAACCACGCAGATGGTGGTGGGTGCACATCATGAAACTGATCAAGACATCATTATGATGGCTGACCGGCACTACAAGGAATTCAAGCTGAAACGGGTCTATTTCTCCGGTTATATTCCGATTAATACACAGGACAAAGCTTTGCCAGCTGTCGGTTCGGCTCCGCCATTACTGCGTGAAAACCGGCTCTATCAAAGTGACTGGTTAATGCGTTTTTATGGCTTTGCCGCGCATGAACTGGTAGATGATCAACATCCCAATTTAGACTTGGATGTCGACCCGAAATTGGGTTGGGCGCTGCGTCATCCTGAAGCTTTTCCGGTAGATATCAACCGTGCCGACTACCAGCTGATTTTACGGGTGCCGGGTATAGGCGTACGTTCGGCGCAGAAAATTGTGCAGGCGCGCCGGTTTGGGCACATTCATATAGATCAGCTAAAACGCATGGGCGTGGCCTATAACCGTGCCCAGCATTTTATTCGCTGTGCCGACAGCCCGAAATTTAAAAAAGAGCCGCCAGCGCAGCAGATACGCCAGCAGATTTTACAGTCGGGGCAATCCAAATATCAGCAGCAGCTCTCGCCACAACTGGGCTTTGCTTTTTAATGGCCACCTACTGCTTTGATGGCACGCTCACCGGCTTGCTTTGCTGTGTGTTTCGGGCATTTCGCTTTCAAGAGTTTGATGTACACATTACCGCCAATCCACAGTCACAGCATGGCCTGTTTGATGAGTTTATTGTCATCCCTTCGCAGGATGAGCAGGGACAGCGGGTCTGGCAGGGCTTGAAACAGAAAATCCTGCCCGGCAGCTTGCGCCAGTTTTATTTGTGCTTTTTGTCGGAGCAGGAACAGGCTTTTCAGCATCTGTTTGATTTTTGCATTTATGTGTTTCAACACGGCCATGCGGTGGATGGTAATTATGGCCATCCGGCGGTGTTGGGCATGGCACAGTGGGCCAAGCAGGTGGGCCGGGAAAAACATCGTATGGAAGCCTTTGTACGTTTTAAAAAATGTCAGGATGGTCTGTTCTTAAGTCTGGTGCGGCCAGATTTTAATGTACTACCGCTGATCGAGCGGCATTTTAAGGCGCGTTATCAGGATCAGCGCTGGCTGATTTATGATGAACAGCGTGATTATGGCATTTATTATGATTTGGATGATGTGCATCAGGTTCAGATGAATGCCCGGCAGCTGGATTCCAAGCTGGGCAGTGGCCACAGTCAGGCCTTTAGTATCGAGCTGGATGCTGAAGAATTTTTATATGACCAGCTGTGGAAAGATTATTTTCACAGCGTCAATATTCAGGCACGGCAGAACATGAAGCTGCATATTCAGTATGTACCGAAACGTTACTGGCGCTATATGAATGAAAAGTCGCTCTAACTTTCATCCCGGCCGGTTTCATCAGTATAATGCCCGGGTTGTATCGTGGATAAGGTAAAAGCATGAAGGGGTATGTGGGGGCAGTTCTGCTCACAGTAACAGGTTTAACAGCATGTGGGCCACATGAGGCAGAGCAGGTACAGGTCCAGCCTGAACAATATCAGGTGGCCAGTGCAGAGCAGCTACAGCAGCGCTTTAGTGCCTTAAACCGTCAACTGGAAGCCGATTTTCAGCAGTTTAAGCAGCTGGAAAGTATTGCCTTTGCCCAGCAGTTTCCTTTAGATGCCGATAATCTGATGACCTTGAACCAGCATCTGGTCAGCAGTACCGCCTTAAAGCCGACCAAAGCCGGCTATTGCGATATGATGAATGGCTATTTTGCCGAGATGTATCGTCTCGGACATTATAATCTGGAACTGCTTGATCAGATCCAGCTGCCCCAGGCTCAACAGGAAAATTTAAAGCAGAATTTTGCCAATGCCGACAATTTTTATGATTTTATTTTAAACCGCTATACCAGCTATCGTCAGGTGCAGCAAACCATGAATTATGGCTGTAACCTGAAAGCGGCTTTACAGTAAACACAGCCCTAAGGTAAAAGAAAAAACCGCCCAATTTGCTGGGCGGTTTTTTTATAAAGGTGTGACATGGAACAACGAGCCAATCCAGTGTGCAAATAGCATGGCCACCACGCCCCAGACCGTGACCCGCAAGCTGCCTCTGAGCATGGAGGTGCCGGCAAAATAGCTGGACAGGGCACCCAGTAAGGCCAGCGATAAGACACCTACAATCACAATGCTTCGGTCCAGATATTCCACCGGACTAAAGACAATGGTCAGTAAAGGCAACAGCGCCCCTAAAGAAAATGCAATCGCCGAGGATGCCGCCGCCTGTACCGCATTGGCGGCAGTATTTTCATGAATGCCGATTTCATCGCGGGCGTGGGCGGCTAGGGCATCTTTGGCGGTCAGCTGTACCGCCACTTCATGTGCCAGCTCAGGCGTCAGGCCGCGCAAGGTATAAATATGGGTCAGTTCTTTTAGTTCCAGATCGGGGTTTTTACGCAGTTCTCTGGATTCCATGTGCAGGTCAGCCTGCTCGATATCTTCCTGGGATTTGACCGAAATATATTCGCCAGCAGCCATGGAACTGGCGCCTGAAATCAGGCCGGCAATACAGGTAATCAGCAGGGTCTGGCTGGAAGCACCACTGGCCGCCATCCCGATCACCAGACTGGTCACCGAGATAATCCCGTCATTGGCTCCCAACACCGCAGCACGTAACCAGCCCGTTCTTAAAATATAATGTTTTTCATGATGATGTGAATAACTCATAGCCCTCCTGATTTTTTATTGTATGCGGCTATCTTAACCCAGAGATGAAAAAAGCCCCAACTTTTGGGGCTTTTTGAACGGCAAGTCAGGAATTAACAGCCGGTCAGCTTTTCCGGTTGTGGGCGTTCTTCCGGGAAGAAGAATGGACGCAATTTGACCCCAATGCCATTGCCAATAAAGGCAAATACCAGCCACAGCCAGCCATGTAAACTGCCAGAGGCAATACCACTGAAATAGGCACCAATATTACAGCCGTAGGCCAGACGTGCGCCATAACCTAACAGCAAACCGCCAACGATTGCCGCCATCAGGGAGCGTTTTGGAATATTAAAGTTTGGTGTGAATTTACCGGCCAGACTGGCTGCCAGCAGGGCGCCCAGCATAATCCCGAAGTTCATCATCGAGGTAATATCAAACCATAACGATTCCGTTAGTGCTTTGGCATTGGCCGGTTGCTGCCAGTAGCTCCATGAAGCCACATCAACACCCACAAAACTGGCCGATTTGGCGGCCCAGACGGCCAGCGCAGAGGTCACGCCCCATGGACGTCCAGCCAATGCAAGAGTAGCAAAGTTAAGCAAGGTCAGGATGATACCGCCCCACACCAACGGCCACGGGCCACGTAAGAAGCGTTTCCAGCCCTGATACTGTGCCGCCGGTTCAACTTCCAGGCTGCCATGACGTTTCTTTTCATACCAGACGGTAACCAAGGCAATCAGGGCAAACAGCACAAAGTTCAGCAATAACGCCGGCATCACGCCTAAGCTTGTGACCAGTGAAATGGGCGCTAGATGCGGCAGGTTAAACCACCAGTCTAAATGTGTGGTGGCAATCAGTGAGCCTAAGCAGAAGAACACCAGCGTTACCAGCATGCGTGCGCTACCACCACCCACGGTATACAGCGTACCAGAAGCACAGCCGCCGCCAAGCTGCATACCAATACCAAAAATAAAGGCACCAATCATCACCGACATTGACACTGGGCTAACAAAACCATTGACCGGATTGCCAAACAGTTCACCTGCACCTAAGGCTGGGAAAAACAGCAGTACTGCCAGACCAAGCATGATCATTTGTGCACGCAGACCGCGACCACGACCTTGCTTGATAAACACCCGCCAGCTTGAGGTAAAACCAAAAGAAGCATGGTACAGAGTCATCCCCAGTGCACCACCAATCAGGAATAATAGTGCCTGGTTAATGCCCACCACCTGATAGGCGCCAATACAGCCAATAAACAATAACACCAGCGCGACCCAGATCGAGCGATTCGACCGGTCGGCTTTTGCAGCAATAATAGACATAGACAATAACAGGGAGAGAAATCAGAATCCTGAGTATTTTAGTGGAAATTTAAACTTTTAACCTGACAGAAACAGTCATTTAAGCTATTTTAAATTTGAAATTTCTAATTTTAAATATTAGTAAAATGAATAATAAAAAAGCTCCCGGAAGGGCATTGCTGTCCCACAATTTTTCACAAGAGGAAGCTCATTTGAGCTTCCTCTTGTTTTATGGGTATTTTATCGGGTGAAAATAAAGCTTTTAAAG
Source organism: Acinetobacter sp. YH12112 (assembly GCF_013418945.1). NCBI lineage: Bacteria > Pseudomonadati > Pseudomonadota > Gammaproteobacteria > Moraxellales > Moraxellaceae > Acinetobacter > Acinetobacter sp. YH12112. The sequence continues at coordinate 12,461 of NZ_VPBA01000022.1, forward strand.
TTCTTCTTTCAAACAAATTCACTTGAATTATTCTGAGTAAACGTTGAACTGTCCAACCTGTTTTTCCTAAATGTCGAGCGAAACTCACCAATAAATAGGCGATCATCGCAATCCAGATTTGTGTCTGAATTGCGTTCCTGCTGCGGCCTAGAAACGCTTTTAATTGAGTCGTGAACTTTGGCCCATTCACATAAGGAAAGCGACAGGTCAATATGACTGGCATCCAAGGAATACAAGGGATTCTTAAAGCGAAATTTATGAGCTACTTTTGAGTGTTCATAGTATTTAAGCAACTTGTAAAATAGCTGTTGATACAAGGCAGCAGGCTGCTGCTCATTGATTCGTGCCAGCGTGCTTCGGGGAATAGACTTTGCTCCGAGATGACTCAGCTTTTCCTGTTGGCACTCCAAATTGGATTGAATATCTCTCAGACTTTGCCTACAAGAGAATTGAGACATCAATATGGCAATAAACTGATCCCACCGGGAAGCCGCTCTAAATTTCTGTCCAACATGGTGTACTTTAGCAAGTTGTTCAAAATCCTGTCACACAACAGGTTTAATTAGCTCATGAAATACGGTATTCTGATGTGACAAAACCTGAATCCTGGTCATTAAAGTGTTTGTTTGCACTCATATTTTAACTGTTAGGACTCAGGTTTTTTTATTTAAAGCAAACTATGGGACAGCAGTGCCCGGAAGGGAGCTTTTAGTGAGGAAGTGAATTTTATTGCTGGGCTTCTTCACGTACGTTCGCAGCACCTTGTTCAACAGCACCGGCTGCGGTCGCAGTTGCATCTTTGGTGGCTTCCTTGGTTTCATCCCAAGCCTGACTGGTTGCCGCAGCAGCATTGTCCGCGGCCTGATCTAACTCTGCAGCAGCTTCATCCGTTGCAGCATCCATTTCAGCTGAAGCTTCTTCAGCAGCACCGGAAATATCATGACCTGCCTGTTCAGCAGCATTTTCCAGATGTTCGCCAGTGGTTGCACCTGTTTCAGGCGCCTGATCACGGTTACAGCCCACTAAAGCAACGGTAGCAGTAAGACCTAAAGCAACAAGTAATTTATTCATTGTCATATTCCTTTTAATTCTATTCTCAAGGCAAATATCCACAACAGCAGTGAATATTCAAAAATATAAACCAGTTCCGATCTGGCAATAGATAACAAATTGTTGATTAAATGTAAGAAAATGAAATACAAAAAAAGCCTATAGCGTAGTGCACGCTATAGGCTTGTGGTGTTCTAGAGTTAATTCAGCAGAATTACTGTCCTGAACGAATGATGTAATCAAAGGCAGATAAGGATGCTTTTGCGCCTTCACCAGTGGCAATAATGATCTGCTTGTATGGGACTGTAGTACAGTCACCCGCCGCAAATACACCTTTGACGTTGGTTTCGTTGCGGTCATTAATCACAATTTCACCACGATTGCTCAGCTCAACTTGGGTGTCTTTCAAGAAGTCGGTATTTGGCAATAAACCGATCTGTACAAAGATCCCTGCCAGTTCAACCGTATGCTCTTCATCTGTTGCACGGTCTTTATATTTCAGCGCGGTCACTTGTGAACCATCACCGACCACTTCGGTTGAAAGTGCATTTTTAATCACTGTGGTATTTGGCAAGCTGTTTAGCTTGTCTTGCAATACCTGGTCGGCACGTAATTTGGTATCAAATTCTACTAAGGTTACATGCTCAACAATACCCGCCAGGTCAATCGCGGCTTCTACACCAGAGTTACCACCACCAATGACTGCAACACGTTTGCCTTTGAATAAAGGGCCATCACAGTGCGGGCAATACGCCACACCACGGGTACGGTATTCTGCTTCACCTGGGACATTCATCTCTCTCCAGCGTGCACCGGTTGAAAGCACCACAGTTTTCGATTCCAGCTTGGCACCGTTTTCCAAGGTCACTTCAACTAAACCGTTGGCGGTTTCATCTGCACCTTTAATGTCAGATACACGTTGTAGGTTCATGATGTCGACACCGTATTCACGTACGTGTGCTTCCATTTCAGCGGCAAATTTTGGACCTTGGGTTTTCTTGATTGAAGTGAAGTTTTCAATGTCCATGGTGTCCATCACCTGACCGCCAAAACGTTCCGCCACGATACCGGTGTTAATGCCTTTACGTGCTGCATAAATCGCTGCAGTGTTTCCAGCAGGACCACCACCAATCACCAGTACATCGAACGCAGCTTTGGCATTCAGCTTTTCTGCTTCTTTGGCTGCAGAGTTGGTGTCTAATTTGGCAATGATTTCTTCCAGTGTCATACGACCCTGACCGATGTGGTTACCGTCCTGGAATACCATCGGTACCGCCATGATCTTACGTTCTTCCACTTCATCCTGGAAGAATGCACCATCAATCATAGTGGCAGTAGTACCCGGGTTATAGATGGCTATCAGGTTCAATGCCTGCACCACGTCTGGACAGTTATGGCAGCTTAACGATACGAACACATCAAAGTCCGATTGGATGCCCAAGTCTTTAATAGAAGCTAATACTTCATCAGACACTTTTGGTGCATAGCCCGAAGTTTGTAACAATGCCAGAATCAAAGAGGTGAACTCATGGCCCATTGGCAAACCTGCGAAGAATACACGCGGTTGCTCACCGGCTTTGGCGACACCAAAGCTTGGTGCACGTTTGTTGTTGCCATCGAAGCGTGCAGTCACCTGATCAGACAGGGCGGCAATTTCAGTTACCAGTTCTTTGATTTTGTCTGATTTGTCAGAGCTATCTAAAGTGGCCACTAATTCGATTGGCCCTTCAAGGCGTTCTAACAAGGCTTTTAATTGGGCTGTGGTATTTTGATCTAACATTGCTAACGTCTCCAGAGGAGTAAAATGTATTTGATAAAGACATGATAGGAGAAAATATTTAATTGGTGAAACGGTTTGTTTTCATCAAAACAATCGGTTTTTTAAATCAAACAATAAAAATCATGTATTTATGCAGAAGTTGCACATAAAAATGTATGGCTTTATCTTCTAAGATGTGGCTTGTCACTGGAATTTTCAAGAATTGACAATAAGAAAATCAAAGATTTGCTATTTGTGACTAAAACTAGGCATTATCCTGAGCAATGGCATTTAAAATTACAAAGGTGAGTATCAAGATGAGTTTAAGCCGAGGCATTTATCAGCATTATAAAGGGCAGTTGTATCAGGTGTTGCATGTGGCCACGCACAGTGAAACCGAGGAAAAGCTGGTGGTCTACCAGTGTTTATATGGTGATTATTCCATTTGGGTTCGACCACTGAGCATGTTTACCGAATCGATCAGTCTGGAAGATGATCGTGAATTACCGCGTTTTAAACTGGTTCAGGAAATGATGTGAGAGGTGAAATTGCTGCACCTCAATTCAAGGTCGCAACGAGACCTTGTTAAAGTGTAAATCGTACTCCAGATATTTTTGCACAAAAGCAGCTTTATCATGACTGCGTAGCAGATTGTTATAGATAAATTCTGGCACAGGATGATAAAGCTCTGCCAACCCATTGTTATAAAATATTTTTAAGTAGCGTGTTGAGGTATTGTATTTGCAGAAGGTTACAGTCAGGACAGTTTCCATTAGCCATTCCTCCTTTATTGTGTTTGGAATCGTTATAGTTTGACCATATGCCAAATGCAGAGCCGGATGTATTACTGATTTGTAAGAATTTTCAACTTTATCCGCGAAAGTCGAGTGTTGTGTGCCAACACTCCCGGTCAAAGCGCAGCGTATGGGGACAATCTGCACCACGGTTGCAGCAACACTAAACATTCACTGCAAAAAACTACACTCAGAAAAATCAGAATCTTCTAAGCTGAGCGGCATCTCTGTAATAAAAACAATCGACTGAACCATTTTCATGCAACTTTTTCAGTGCAGTTATTGTCAGCATCCGATTTATTTCGACAATACCCAGTGTACCGTGTGCCAGCATCATTTAGGTTTTGATGCGCAATATATGCATATGCTGGCGTTGCAACCGGGCCAGCAGGCAGGGGAATTTGTTGAAGTGGTCACGCAAAAGGCTTACCGTTTTTGCCAGAATCATCAGCATCAGGTCTGTAACTGGATTATTCCGTTTGACAGTCCGGAGCAGTTTTGTCCGGCCTGCCGTTTAAACCGGATTATCCCGGATTTAAACCAGCCGCAATATTACTGCCGCTGGCAAAAAATCGAGCTGGCCAAGCATCGTCTGGTTTATGCCTTGCTGCGCTGGAATTTACCTTTACTGAGCAAGCTGGAAAGTCCTGAACGTGGGCTGGTATTTGATTTTAAGGCCAATCCGAATGATGATCGTGCTCCCAAAGTCATGACCGGTCATGCCAGCGGGGTGATTACTTTAAATATTGCCGAAGCCGATGATGTCGAGCGGATGATGGCCAAGCAGAATATGGCCGAAGTGTACCGGACCTTGTTGGGGCATTTTCGGCATGAAATTGGCCATTATTATTGGGATGTTCTGGTGGCCAACAGTGATTATCTGACGCAATTTCAGCAACTGTTTGGGGATGAACGCGCCTGTTATCAGCAGGCGGTGAAGGATTATTATCAGCACGGTGCGCCGAGCAACTGGATGGATGCCTATATTAGTGCCTATGCCACCATGCATCCGTGGGAAGACTGGGCGGAAAGCTGGGTGCATTATTTACATATTGTTGATGTGCTGGAAACGGCAACTTCTTTTGGCATGAGTATTCATCCGCAAATTGTGCATGAAGAGCAGCATTTTATGTACTTCAAGCAACGTGAAAATCCGTATTTTTTGACCGATTTTAACGAGATTTTTCAGGCCTGGTTGCCAGTGGCTTTTGCCATGAATAGTGTGAATCGGAGTATGGGGCAGGAAGATTTTTATCCCTTTGTGATTAGTCCGAAGGTGATGGAAAAATTACAGCTGATTCATCAGGTGATTCATGGTTTGCCGCCAGTTTCGGACAATCCAATTCCTGTAGATGGTTAATGCTTGATCCATTCTCAAACCCTCATCTATCATAAAACCATCCCACCTTATAAACGGCGGCATTGTCCTGTTTTATCGCCCTGTACCGTGTTACGTCCGCCCACCGGTGGTGTCGCATTATTTTCACATTCCAGATTGCCATCGACCTGATTACGGCTAATATTGAGCGTACCCCGATTGTTTTTGAGCTGGATATTGCCATTTACACGGTTATTGTGCAGCTGGGTCAGCTTGCCGCGTTCCAGTTGAATATTGCCTTCAATGCGGTTATTGGTCGCCACCAGCTGTGCAAAACGGCCTTTGGATTCCAGATTGCCATCAATATGGCTGTTCCGGAGAATGGCTTTGGCACCATCAGCCAGCATGACATTACCATCGACCTGCACATTAATTAAGGTGCATTGCTTGCCAATGAAAATATTGTCGGAAATCGAATGATCTTTTAAGCTGTCGCTACACTGCACATCAGCCCAGGCCGGCAGGGACAGGGTGGTGAATAAGGCTGCAATTAATAGGGTTTTCATCGGTCTATCCATAGCGCATTTTTCAGTAGCTTAATCAACGCAGATGAAAATAAAAAGAATCTACAGCAGCTAAAATTGAGTAAAAATGTAAGCGCATCAATAAAAAAACCACGCGATCAAGCGTGGTTTTTTTCAATCAGTTTAATCTAATACAGATTAGATTTTACCAACTAGGTCGATTGAAGGAGCAAGTGTTGCGTCGCCTTCTTTCCATTTTGCTGGGCAAACTTCACCTGGGTGAGCGTGAACGTATTGAGCAGCTTTTACTTTGCGAAGAAGTTCTTGCGCGTCACGGCCGATACCACCCGCATTGATTTCGATGATCTGGATTTTGCCTTCTGGATCGATGACGAAAGTACCACGATCAGCAAGACCGTCAGCTTCAATTAATACTTCGAAGTTTTTAGACAGTGTCCAAGTTGGGTCGCCAACCATTACGTATTGGATTTTTTTGATTTCTTCTGAAGAATCATGCCAAGCTTTGTGCGTGAAGTGAGTGTCAGTAGAAACTGCATAGATTTCAACGCCTAATTTTTGGAATTCAGCGTAGTTGTCAGCAAGGTCACCAAGCTCAGTTGGGCAAACGAAAGTGAAGTCAGCTGGGTAGAAGAATACAACTGACCATTTGCCTTTAAGATCAGCTTCAGTTACTTCAACGAATTGACCGTTGTGGTAGGCATTTGCTTTAAATGGTTTAACTTCAGTATTAATTAAGCTCATCATTGTCTCCATGATTGAGGTTTGTTTTGAATTTCAATTAGATTATAGAAATTTGCTTTATTGCTGAAATGGTATTTTTACATTACCACCATCGGAAAAACCGAATTGATGATTGTTTAAGCCATATTCAGGCGGTGTGTATTATTATGTAGCCGAAAAATATGATGACCACATGACAATTAAAAAGTACACCTTTTTCATTCCTCATCAAACATGATGTCAAGCTCGGTAAAATTCAAGGGTAAAGCAAAAATATTTTTTATTTTTAGGCAGACTGCTTGGAAATGTTCGTCATCGTCACAATCTAGAAGCCACCGTACTCAGTTTGCGGACAGCGGATTCGCTGCAAAAGCAGACAGGCTGGAGGGTCTGTTCGTTCATTTCATGGGCGGATTCTTCCGCTGGCTGTCATTACAGCGTAAAATAGCCGATTGATATTTTTTTATTTAAATTAGGAATCTTGTTCTGTGCAGAGTCATTTAAATGTAGATCAACTCGTTATGGCGCGTGACCGTCATCGTTTAAATCGACTGCGTAAAGGAAAAGATGCAAATGAAAAACAATATTCTGAGCTATTTGAAAAATCCAATCTGAAAGTTCGGGAACGCCTGGGCCGTATTCCAAACATCAAACTGAATCAGGATTTGCCGGTCACCCAATACGCCGACAAGCTGGTTGAGGCAATTCAAAAACATCAGGTGATTATTGTGGCGGGGGAAACCGGTTCGGGGAAAACTACCCAGTTGCCGCAAATTGCCATGCTGGCCGGGCGCGGTTTAACCGGTCTGATTGGTCATACCCAGCCGCGTCGTCTGGCCGCGCGCAGTGTCTCGCAGCGGATTGCCGAAGAAGTCGGTGAAAAACTTGGTGAATCCATTTCCTTTAAAGTCCGTTTTAATGAACAGGGCTCGCAGGATTCAATTGTCCGCTTAATGACTGATGGTATTTTATTGGCAGAGCTGGCCAATGACCGTTACTTAAGCAAATACGACACCATTATTATTGATGAAGCGCATGAACGTTCCCTGAATATTGACTTCATCATGGGTTATTTAAAGCAGCTGTTGCCACGGCGTAAAGATCTCAAAGTCATCATTACCTCAGCGACTTTGGACGTAAACCGTTTCAGCAATTACTTTAATGGCGCGCCGATTTTTGAAGTCGAAGGGCGCAGCTATCCGGTTGAGGTACGTTACCGTCCCATTTCCGAACTGAGCATTGGCGGCAGTGATGATGATGAGTTTGATGACTTTGAAGAAAACCTGCCGCGTGCAGTGGTGCAGGCGGTGGAAGAATGCTTTGCCGATGCACAGGAAAAAGGTCATCCTGAACATGCCGATATTCTGGTGTTTGCCAGCACCGAGCAGGAAATTCGTGAATTACAGGAAACCTTGATCAAGCATGGCCCGCGCCATACGGAAGTGTTGCCGCTATATGCACGTCTGGCCCTGGCCGAGCAGCAGAAAATCTTTAATCCATCGGGCGGTGGCCGACGGATTATTATTGCTACCAACGTCGCGGAAACGGCGTTAACTGTACCGAATATCCGCTATGTGATTGACAGTGGTTTTGCCCGGATTTCACGTTATAACTATCGTTCACGTGTACAGCGTCTGCCAATTGAAGCAGTTTCGCAAGCCGCAGCCAACCAGCGTAAAGGCCGTTGTGGTCGTATTGCGCCGGGTGTCTGTATCCGACTGTATTCGGAAGAAGATTTCTTAAGCCGTCCGGAATTTACCGAACCGGAAATTAAGCGCACCAACTTAGCTTCGGTGATTTTGCAGATGCAAAGTCTGGGCCTTGGTTCGCTGGAAGATTTTGATTTTATCGAGCCGCCAGATCATCGACTGGTCAATGACGGCCGCAAGCTTTTGATTGAGCTTGGCGCAATGACGGAGAAGAAAGCGAACCCGTCTAAAGCGACTGACGAAAATAATAATCTCCCTCTGTCTAAAAGAGGGGTTGGGGGAGATTCTACTAATCCTCCTAAATCCTCCTTTACGAAAGGAGGACTTCAAGGCAAGGGAGATTCTCTCACCAAGATTGGTTATCAAATGGCAAAAATGCCGATTGATCCGCGTCTGGCACGGATGATTCTGGGCGGGGCACATTTTGGTGCCTTAAATGAAATTCTGGTAATTGTGGCGGCACTGGCGGTGCAGGACCCACGGGAACGCCCGGCCGACAAACAGATGCAGGCCGATCAAAAACATGCCTTGTTCCGTGAAGCCGATTCCGATTTCCTGTTTTATCTCAAACTCTGGGATGCCTTGCTGGCCAATCGTGACTTGAGTGAAAACAAGCGCCGAAGCTTTGCCCGTAACCATTTCCTGAGCTGGTTACGTTTACGTGAATGGAAGAAAACCCATGAGCAGCTGGTCGATCTGGCACAGGGGTTAAAACTGTCTTTCAATGAAAAGAAAGCTAGTTATGAAAATCTGCATCGGGCTTTATTAACCGGACTGTTATCGTTTATTGCCAATAAAACCGATGAACGTAATGTGTTTATGGCAGTGCGTCAGCAAAAAGCGCGGGTTTTCCCGGCCTCAACCTTGCATAAGACCAATACCCCGTGGGTGATGGCTTTTGAGATGGTGGAAACCTCGCAGGTGTATTTGCGGACCCTGGCCAAAATTGAGCCGGAGTGGATTCTTCTGGCGGCGCGTGATCTGTTAAAACATCATTATTTTGAACCGCACTGGTCGAAAAAAGCCGGAGTGGTCAATGCCTATGATCAGATTTCACTGTTTGGTTTAATCATTGAACCGAAACGTCAGGTGAATTATGAAAAGGTCGATCAGCCGGCGGCGCATGAGATTTTCCTGCGCGATGCCTTGACTACCGGTAACTTGGGAATTATGCCGCCGTTCTTAAAGCATAATTTACTCAAACTGGAAGAAGTGGAGCGGGTCGAAGACAAGCTGCGCCGCCGCGATCTGGTGGTAGATGAAGAAACCATCTATCAGTTCTATGCCGCAAAAGTGCCGACAGATGTGGCCAGCCGCCGTTCTTTTGAAGACTGGCGCGCGACCGTCGAGCCGAAAGAGCCACGTTATTTATTTGTTGATGATGATGCCTTGTGGCTGAATGATCGCCCGACCACGCAGCAATTCCCGGATTATCTGCGTAATGGCGAATTGCGTCTGGCGGCCAGCTACCGTTTTGACCCGAGCCATGATGAAGATGGCGCAACGGTAAAAATTCCGGTTCAGGCCTTGCCTCAGGTCGATGAAAATATCTGGTCATGGGGAATTCCGGGCTGGCGTGAAGAGCTGATTGAAGCCTTGCTTAAAGCCTTGCCGAAAGATAAACGCCGTAATCTGGTGCCAATTCCGGATACCGCGCGCAAACTGACTGCACGAATTGACGCGACGCATCTGCGTGAGCATATTTTCAGCTTCCTGGCTTTTCAGCTGCGCGGCGATCAGATCACTGAAAAAGACTTTAGCTTTGAACGGGTCGATCAGTATCTGCTGCCGTTTATTAAAGTGATTGATGAAAAAGGCCGGGTCATCGAGCAGGGCCGTGACCTGAGTGAGCTGAAAGCCCGCTGCCGCACTGAAACCCATAGTCCGGTGAAACAGCTGAAAGGTGAATTTAAAACCTTCCCGGACAACTTTGTGTTTGAAGCCTCGCAAAAAGTCACGGGTGTGGTGGTCAAGCAGTATCAGGCGCTGGTACCGACCAAAGACTTTGCTGCGCTGGAACAGAAAGATGAATCCGGTGTGGTGATTCAAACCTTTAATGATCAGGCAGAGGCAATTAAGCAGCATCGAGCCGGGGTGATTCGTCTGATTCATATGCAGTTGGGTGATTTAATCCGCCAGCTGAAAAAACAGATTTCTAAACCGCTGGCGCTGGCTTATTCTCCGTTGGGCGATAAAGCACAGCTGGAACAGATGCTGGTCTATGCCACCTTGCAGATGTCAATTGATGACTTGCCAGTCAACGCTGAACAGTTCCAAACGCTGCTACTTGAGGTAAAAAAATCATTCCTCAGCCATGGACAGAAAGCGCTGCTCAGTTTTAATGAGATTTATATTCAATGGCAAGATATCCGCCGTAAACTGCTGATGCTGGATGAATCGGTCTTTGCCAAAAATATGGATGATATTGAAGATCAGCTGGACCTCATGAACCTGGCCGATTTCGTGTATAGCAAGCCAGCAGACGTCTGGAGCGAATATCCACGTTATCTGAAAGCGCTGGTGCTGCGTATGGAACGTTTGCCGAATAACCTGCAACGTGATGATGCCGCCATTGTGCAGATTGATCCGTGGATGGACAAACTGTTCAAGTTTAAAAATGACAGCCGCTTGAAAGAATTGTACTTTATGGTGGAGGAATTACGTATTTCGTTATTCTCGCAGCCAATGAAGACCAAGATGCCAATTTCGCCAAACCGGCTACAAAAAGTATGGGAAAAGCTGGGAATCGGTTAAGATAGAGAGAATTTCAAAAAGGAGTTTTACATGGGCATTCGCATTACCGGTACGGGCTTATTCCATCCTGAAGATGTCATTACCAATGAAGAGTTAGTTGAAAGTTTAAATGCTTATGTGGAACAGTATAACTCGGCCAATGCTGACAAAATTGCAGCGGGCGAGTTAGAAGCACGCCGTGGCTCAAGTGCAGAATTTATTGAAAAAGCCTCTGGCGTGAAACGTCGCTACGTGTCAGAGAAAACCGGTCTGCTTGATCCAAACCGTTTACGTCCACATTTAAAAGAACGCGCTGATGATGAAATCTCGCTTCAGGCCGAGTGGGGCGTAATTGCAGCCAAACAGGCAATGGAAAATGCCGGTGTTACGGCTGAAGACATTGATGTGGTGATTCTGGCCTGCTCGAATATGCAGCGTGCCTATCCGGCGGTGGCCATTGAAATTCAGACTGCACTCGGGATTCAGGGCTATGCCTATGACATGAACGTGGCCTGTTCAGCAGCAACCTTTGGTTTAAAACAGGCGTATGATGCCATTAAAAGCGGTGCGCGCCGTGTCTTGCTGGTGAATGTCGAAATTACATCGGCACACAATGACTTCCGTTCGCGTGACAGCCACTTTATTTTTGGTGATGTTGCCACTGCGTCAATTATTGAAGACACCGACAGCAAAACCGGTTTTGAAATTGTGGATACCCAGTTATTTACCCAGTTCTCGAACAACATCCGTAATAACTTTGGTTTCCTGAATCTGTCTGAAAATGCCGATATTGATGACAAGCGTTTCCGTCAGGACGGCCGTAAAGTCTTTAAAGAAGTGTGCCCACTGGTTGCGAAAATGATTACCGCGCAGCTGGAGAAAAATGCGATTGCACCAGCCGATGTAAAACGTTTCTGGTTGCATCAGGCCAATGCCAGCATGAACGAACTGATTCTGAAACTGGTGGTCGGTAAAGCGGCTGCGGAAGCAGATCCGGCGTTGGTGCCAATTATTCTTGATGAGTTTGCTAATACTTCATCTGCCGGGGTCATCATTGCCTTGCATCGTACTGCGCATGAAGTGAATGATGGCGAATATGGCGTGTTATGTTCATTTGGTGCTGGCTACTCTGTGGGCTGTATCCTGGTACAAAAACACGTGGTTTAAGGAGCAGAGATTGCAGGTCCAGCATGATGCAAAATGGATCAAGACGCTGAGCGCCTTATCTAAACGCTATTTCACGCCGACCTTTTTAGGCAGTGAATATATTGATGCATCCCGACCTGCCATGTATGTGGGCAATCATTCCCTTTACGGGATTTTTGATGCCCCCGTCATTATTGATTATCTGTTCAATGAACATCAGGTGGCTGTGGTCAGTATTGCCGACCACAGCCATTTTTATTTGCCGATCTGGCGCGATATTGTCAAAAAGTTCGGTGCAGTCGATGGCCAGCGTGAATATGTGCGTGCCTTGATGCAGCAAGGCTATTCGATTCTGGTCTTTCCGGGCGGCGGACGTGAAGTGCTGAAACATCCGGGCGAGCAGTATCAACTGATCTGGAAGCAGCGCTACGGCTTTTTACAGTTGGCGCAAGAATTTCAGTACAACATTCTTCCTTTTGCTGCCTTTGGCCCCGATGATATTTTCGAGTTTGGTTTTGATGCCAGAACCGTGGTGCAGCATCGCCTGTTTCAAAAACTGCTCAAAGTCCCTCAACTGGATAAATTATTACGTCATGGTGATGTGATTCCCTCGTTACCCAAACACCTGATTCCCAAACGGGTACCTTTTTATTTTCAGTTTTTGCCACCGGTAGAGGTCGGGCAGAGATTAGGTTCTGAAGATTTGACCACGCTGCGAGAGGAAATCGCTCAGCAAATTTACCAGAGCTTAGCGCAGCTAAAAGCCCGTTCAACTGGGCACTCATCCTCATAATAGCCGGGTTGTGCCTGAGTTTAAGCCCGCATAAGTGATTTTTGATAAAAATAACGAGAAAACTTTATGAAAAATAATGCTTAGGTTAAGATGAACCATCCTTTTATTTGAAGTCTTTTGAACAGCTATGCAACCATTTGTTCTCTATAACTCAGAGCAGCGCAAAAAAGTAGAATTCGTGCCACGCGTCGATGGACAGATCGACATGTATGTCTGCGGTATGACCGTGTATGACTACTGTCATATTGGTCACGCGCGTGTCATGGTTGCATTTGACTACATCATCCGTTTCTTGCGGAGTCAGGGCTGGAAAGTCAAATATGTACGCAATATCACCGATATTGACGACAAAATTATCAAACGTGCCAATGAAAATGGCGAGAGTATTACCGCTTTAACCGACCGCTTTATTCAGGCCATGAATGAAGATGCAGAAAACCTCGGCTGTCTGGCTCCGGATGAAGCACCGCGTGCCACTGACTATATCGACCAGATGCAAAACATGATTGGCAATCTGGTTGACAAGGGCACCGCTTATCCGGCTTCAAATGGTGATGTTTATTTCCAGGTTGAAAAATTTGCAAAATATGGCCGTTTATCCGGTCGTAAACTGGAAGATATGCAGGCTGGTGCTTCAGAGCGTGTCGATGTCGAAGTAGAGAAAAAACATCCATTTGACTTTGTGCTCTGGAAACATGCCAAAGAAAATGAACCGGCTTGGCCATCACCGTGGGGCAAAGGTCGTCCGGGCTGGCATATTGAATGTTCGGCGATGTCGACCTGCTGCCTGGGCAATCATTTTGATATTCATGGTGGTGGTTCAGATTTAATGTTCCCGCATCATGAAAATGAAATTGCCCAGTCTGAAGCCTCTACCGGTGAGCAGTATGTTAATTACTGGATGCATGTGGGCTTTATTAATGTCGATGGCGAGAAAATGTCAAAATCGCTCGGTAACTTCTTTACCATTCGGGATGTGATGGAGAAATTCCATCCGGAAGTGATCCGTTATTTCATCGTGTCTTCACACTATCGTAGCCCGGTGAACTTCTCGGATGTGGCACTAAAAGAAGCCAAGACAGCGCTGTCCCGCTTCTATCATTCATTTAAAGCCTATCAGGCCGTGTATGGCGATAAACTGGTGGAAACGCTAGATGACACATTGGTCGAACGCTTTAATACCGCAATGCGGGATGATTTCAATACCGCGGAAGCGATTGCGGTGCTGTTTGAAGTCAACAAGGAACTGAACCGCGCGGTGAAAGAAGAAAATGCCGAACAGGCAGCAATCTTCTATGCCACCTTGCGTCATCTGACCAATATTCTTGGTCTGGTACAGCACAATGTCGATGAATTCCTGAAGTCAGACATTGGTCAGGATGCACTTGGTTTATCTGAAGAACAGATTGAAGATCTGATTCAACAGCGTAAAGATGCCAAAAAAGACAAAAACTTTGCTCGTGCCGATGAAATCCGTCAGTCTTTGCTGGATCAGGGCGTGGTGCTGGAAGATACCCGTCAGGGTACCGTTTGGCGTCGTGCTGATTAAATCACCACTTGGAAGCATAAAGAGTTGACAGTTGTATGAAACTCTCTATAATGCACTTCCATATTGCGGGAATAGCTCAGTTGGTAGAGCACAACCTTGCCAAGGTTGGGGTCGCGAGTTCGAGTCTCGTTTCCCGCTCCAAAATTTTAAAAGCCTCAGTCAAATGATTGAGGCTTTTTTTATGCGTTTTTATCCAGATATGAAACATTATCCATTATTTACACTCAAACTTAGCTTAACTGCTTGAACTAAAAAATGAGATTGATGTTCACCATCTTCCTGTGCTGTGGTTTATCAACAACAGGCGGAATCATGAAGAAATCGTGTGAAATCTTATACATTTAAAAACGTGACATTTGCATAGATATGCTAAAATTGCGAAAATTAATTTCTGCTTGAATGAAGACCGTTCAGCCCTGAACGAAGGTTAAAAATTTGAATTCTGAAAACATGTCAAACCCGATTGATTTTCAAGGTGTGGCGCTCAGTACCTTGCGTATAGAAGAACAAGCTCTGCAAACACTGGCCACACAAATTGACGAGCGCTTTAGCCGCGCCTGCGAAATTATTTTGCAATGTAAAGGCCGTGTGGTGATCACCGGTATGGGGAAATCCGGGCATATTGGCCGTAAAATGGCGGCGACTTTTGCCTCGACCGGTACACCTTCATTCTTTATGCATCCGGGCGAAGCAGGACATGGCGATTTGGGTATGCTGGTACGGGGTGATGTGCTGATTGCCATCTCCAATTCTGGCAAAAGTGATGAAATCATGATGCTGATGCCGCTGATCAAACATCTGCAAGTACCGTTAATTACCATTAGCGGAGATGATAGCGGACCAATGCCACAAAATGCCGATGTGGCTTTAACGTTAGGGAACATTCAGGAAGCCTGCCCGCTGGGTCTGGCACCGACTTCGAGCACGACCGCGACATTGGCCCTAGGGGATGCACTGGCTGTGGCCTTACTTGATGCGCGTGGGTTTACCGCAGATGATTTCGCCCGTTCCCATCCTGCGGGTGCTTTGGGTAAACGCTTGCTGTTGCATGTCAAACACTTAATGCATACTGGCGCCGAGCTGCCAAAAGTCGCGCCAGAAACACCAATGAACAAAGTACTGTATGAAATTTCCGACAAGCGTTTGGGTCTGACCACGGTGGTGGATGAACAGGACACCTTATTGGGGATTTTCACTGATGGTGATTTGCGCCGTTTAATCGACAAACAGCAGGGCTTTGATATTCATCTGCCGGTGGCTGAAGTCATGACCAAGCAGCCTGCGACCATTTCTCAGGAAGCCCGTGCGGTTGAAGCACTGGCACAGTTACGCGATAAAAAAATTAATCAATTCGTAGTGGTCAATGATGCACATCAGGTGATTGGTGTGATCAGTATGCATGACCTGATTCAGGCCGGGGTAAATTAAAAAATGGCATCGTATATTTTATTGGAACAGGCGCGTCACGTTGAGGCTTTGGTTTTAGATGTCGATGGTATTTTAAGTGATGGCTTTGTCACCTTAACCAATAGCGGTGACGAAATTAAAAACTTTGATATTCGTGATGGTTTGGGCATGAAACTGGTGCAGCAGGCCGGGGTGAAAGTCATCATCATTACCGGGCGTACCAGTCATATTGTTGAAAAACGCATGAATGCCTTGGGCGTCGATCTGATTTATCAGGGTCGTGAAGATAAAGGCGTGGCTTTACGTGAAGCCTGTGCCCAGCTGAATCTGGCACCAGAAGACTGCCTATATATGGGTGATGACTGGCCAGATTTATCTGCCTTTGCTATTGCTGGAATGAAAGTCACGGTGCCGAATGGTCATGTTGAAGTGCGTCGTCGTGCTGATCTGGTGACTCAGGCGCAGGGTGGCCGCGGTGCGGTACGTGAAATTTGCGATATGATCCTAATGTCAAAAGGCGTATACGAACAGTTACTTGAAAAGTATACCGCGATCCCTCATTAATAAGATATTCCTCTGATTGAGTTGAGTTAAAACCCCACTTATGGATACCCGAGTTTTATATATTACTGCGATTGCAATTGCAGCTGTAAGTGGTGGTTATTACTATTACAGCGGTAAGGGCAATAAACTGGATACCGAGGGTTCCAGAAGTATGACCTATACGGCGGAGCAGATTAATCTGACTCAAACCGATGAACAGGGGAATTTATATGTTCGCGCTCAGGTTGACCGTTTAGAGCAGGATATGCAAAAGCAGACCTCTCAATTACAGAACCTGAATGCGTCGATGTATAAAGAAGGGAAAGTTGATGCCACTTTTTATGCCAAGCAGGCGCATGGCTATAATGACAATGAAAAAGTGGTGTTATCTGACCAGGTGCGTGCCACCAAAATTTTAGCGCAAGGTCAATTAGAACTGCAGACGACAGAATTGACGGGCTATCCGGACAGTCGGGAAATTGAAACCGATAAACAGGTGATGGTGCAGTCTCCACAAGCTGAATTTGTAAGCCAAGGACTGAAAGCCAATTTGAATGATGGTCAATACGAATTTTTTAATATTCGAGGAACATATGAACGTTAATCCGAAGCTTGCAACACCTCGTACTTTCCTGAAGAAAGCCGCGCTTGTAGGTTTGGCAGTATTGTCCTCAGCTACAGCCTGGGCCTTGCCTTCAGACCGGAACCAGCCAATTACCCTGGTGGCTGACCGTGCGACATTTAATGAGCGTACCGGTATTACCACCTATACCGGTAATGTGATTATCGAGCAGGGCACAATGCGCTTGCAGGCCAATTCAATTGTGGCCAATCTGAACAGTAAAAAAGAAATCAGCACCATTACCGCCAATGGTAGTCCGGCACAGTTCCAGCAAAAGACTGACCCGAATAAAGGTCTGGCCAAAGGTCAGGCGCAGAAAATTGTCTACAATGCGGAAACCGGTATTATTACTTTGTCGGGCGGGGCATTTTTACAGCAGGATGGGGCCAGTATTCGCGGCAATACCTTGCGTTATAGTATGAACAAAGGCGATATTGAAGCCATTGGTACGCCAAACAACACCGGATCATCTTCAGGTCGCGTACAGATTGTGATTCCACCATCCAGTTCAAAATCATTCCCGGGAGCACGCGATTAATGGATCAGGTCGTACAGCCACAAACTCTGACAATCAAACACCTGGCCAAAAACTACAGTAAGCGCTGGGTGGTGAAAGATGTTTCTTTCTGTATGCAAAGTGGCCAGATTGTCGGCTTGCTTGGCCCAAATGGTGCAGGTAAAACTACCAGCTTCTATATGGTGGTTGGCCTGGTGCGTATGGACAAGGGGGAAATTCATCTGGATGAACTGGATTTATCTGACCTGGCCATGCATGAACGTGCGCGCAAAGGCATCGGTTACCTGCCACAAGAGGCGTCAATTTTCAGAAAACTGACCATTGCTGAAAATATCATGTCGATTCTGGAAACCCGTAAAGACTTAAACAAGCAGCAGCGTCAGCAACGTTTAACCGAACTGCTGGCCGACTTTAAAATTACCCATATTAAAGATTCACTGGGCATGAGTGTATCGGGTGGTGAGCGACGTCGTGCAGAAATCGCCCGTGCTTTGGCTGCCGATCCGAAATTCATGTTGCTGGATGAACCTTTTGCCGGGGTAGACCCGATTTCTGTCGGGGATATTAAAGATATTATTGGTACCCTTAAAGATCGCGGAATTGGTGTATTAATTACCGACCATAACGTGCGTGAAACATTGGCAATTTGTGAACGTGCCTATATTGTCAGTGAAGGTGCAGTGATTGCCGAAGGAACTCCACAGGAAATTCTGGAAAATGAAACTGTGAAACAGGTCTACCTAGGTGAAGATTTTAGGGTGTAGTTGGTGAAAAACACATATAATTGTTATTTGTTGTATGTGTTTTATCCTGAAAGCGTTTTATAATTAACAAAAGTATAAAAAACTAGCTTAAAAACATTTACAATTTTAAAAATATTTCAAAATATTAGTTTGAATGACGACAATGATGGGTTGCAAGAGCTTAACAGTTCATAAAAATAAATTATTCAGGCAGACGCTACTGTGGCAGGCTTTATTGCTGAGTGGACTGCTGAGCCAGTCGCTTTATGCTGAAACGACGACTTCAGAACGGCAAACACTTCAACAGAGCGTGGCACGTTTATTTACCCCGCAATCTGACCAGAATTTTACTCGTGTCCGTATTAGTGAGCTGAGCCAGTTTCAGCTCGATACACAAAATATTCAGGAAATGCCCCGGGTAGTGCCAGCATCATCTGTTTCAGAAACTGCGGCATCAGCCCGATCCTCTGTGCAACAGCCTTTGAGTTTTAATGACACCATTCGGACCGCTGTTCAGCGTCATCCTGAAATTTCCCAGGCCATTTCCACTCTGGCAGCCCAGAATGCCACTATTGATGTGGCGAAGTCCGGTTATTATCCGCAATTATCTGGTGGTATTTCCACAGCAGACCTGACCAAAGGCGAGCGTGGCCGTCAGCTGCTGAGCCTGAATGCCACGCAAATGCTCTATGATTTTGGCAAGGTCAAAAGCAGTGTCAACTTGGAACAAGCCCGTTTAGCCGCAGAGCAGGCCAATGTGCTGGTCAGTATTGATGATATTGCTTACCAGACTGCCAATGCCATGATTAATATCAAACGCTATCAGGAAATTACGCGTATTGCCGAAGAGCAGATTCAGGGGATTGCCCGCATTGCGGAAATCACCAATTTACGTGCTGAGGCTGGAATTAGTACCCAGGCCGACCCGATTCAGGCCCGTTCCAATCTGGAAGCTGCAGAAGCCAATTTAATTGTGCAGCAAACCCAGCTGCGCCAATTCCAGCAAAAGCTGCGTACCTTGGTCGGGTTTGAGGTTCATCAGCGCAACTGGCAGATTCCAGAGCGGCTGGTCAAAGAAGCGCAATTATATTCAGAGCCGGTTTTTCAGCAGATTCCCGGACTAATGGCTGCTCAGGCTGAAGTTGAAGTGGCCAAATTACGCAAGCAGCAATCACGTTTAAGTGCCTATCCTACTTTAAATGTGAAAGGCTCTGTAAGTCAGGCCATCAATGGTCGCAATCCGAATAACAATGAGGATGATGGCCTCTATAATTCGATCATGCTGGAAGCCAATAGCAACTTTTATCAGGGCGGCGCAATTGCATCACAAACCCGGGCAGCCAGTTATGCAGAAGAAGCGGCCAAGGCACGGGTCAATAGTGTGTATCTAGAGGTGTTGGATGAAACCCGCATGCTGCGTGAAGAAATCCAGAACAAACAGCGCCAGATGAATATTCTGGTCAAGCGTCAGGCTACCACCATTCAGACCAAAGAGCTGTATCAGGAACAATATAAATTAGGCACACGCTCAGCCGTCGATTTACTGAATGCCGAACAGGCAATTCATAGTGCCGCCCAGGAAATTGAAAATACGCGTTTTGATATTTATGCCGCTATTGCGCGTTATATCTCCATTACCGGACGGACACGCGATATTTATGATTTAAACCATATATCCATTCAGGGGTTTGAAGTTCAGCCATGAGTACTAAAATAAATTATCAACCGTGGCTTCAAGCAGTGCTGAGCATTGCCAAGCATTACCGGATTGAACCATCCGCAGAACGTATCCGTTTACAGCTGGACTGGAATCCGAACCAGAACATTGATGATATTTTAAATCTGATTGCCCGTCAGGTGGGCCTAAGTCTGCGTAAGACCGATTTTAGCGCCAAGGTGATCAATCCCTGGCGTTTGCCGGTACTGGTTGAATTCCAGGATGGTCAGGTGGGCGTAATTGACAAGGTCGATGCTGAGGGTAACCTGAGTATTCAGTTCAGTGGTGATCAGGGTTTGTCACAAACGCTGGCCAGCGACACCTTGGCGGAGCATGTGCGGCATGTCTATATCCTGCGTCCGGAAAAATCGGTTCCCGATGCGCGGGTAGATGAATATGTCAAACCCTATGAAGATAACTGGTTCTGGTCAATTGTGCTACGGGACTGGAAACGTTATATCGATGTAATGTTTGCCTCCCTGATGGCCAATATTCTGGCACTGGCCACCATCCTGTTTTCGATGAATGTCTATGACCGGGTAATTCCGGCGCAATCGGTTCCAACCTTGTGGGTATTGGCAGGCGGGGTGCTGATTGCGGCCATTTTCGAGTTTAGTTTAAGGGTCGCACGGATTTATCTCTCCGATATTGTCGGCAAGCGCGCTGATCTGCGTATTTCAGACCGGGTCTATGGGCATGCGCTACGGATTAAAAACAGTGAACGCTCCAAATCGACCGGGACCTTTATTTCACAAATCCGTGAACTAGAAGGGGTGCGTGAACTGGTGACGTCGACCACCATTTCTGCAATCGCTGATTTGCCTTTCTTCCTGCTGTTCCTTGGCGTGTTCTGGGTGATTGGTGGGAACCTATTCTGGGTGATGCTGATTGTGGTACCGCTCATGATTATTCCGGGCATTCTGGCGCAAAAGCCTCTGGCTAAACTGGCCAACGAGGGGATGCGTGAAGGCGCAATCCGCAATGCCATGCTGGTGGAATCGGTACAGGGCATTGAAGACATCAAGTTATTACGCGCCGAAGCCCGCTTCCAGAATCAGTGGAATCATATGAATGAAGTTTCCGCCGATATTGCCATGCGTCAGCGTAAAATTGTCGGTGTCATGACCGCCTGGACCCAGAAAATTCAGGGGCTGACCTTTGCGATTGTGGTGCTGGTGGGATGTTTTGCGGTGATGGATGGGGAAATGACCACGGGTGCTCTGGTGGCCTGTTCAATTTTATCTTCACGGATGTTGGCGCCAATTTCACAGATTGCCGGCGTACTGGGCCGTTTGCAACAGGCCAAAGTGGCGAAACAGGGACTGGATGAATTAATGAAAAAACCGGTTGATCAGCCGGAACATAGCCACTTAATTCATCGTCCGGTGTTAAATGGTCATTATGAATTAAGCGGGGTCAGCTTTAAATATGGCGAAGATGATGCCAAACCGACCTTGATGGTGGCCAAGCTCGAAATTAAAGCCGGTGAAAAAATTGCTATTCTGGGCCGGAATGGTGCCGGGAAATCTACCTTGTTGCAGCTTTTTTCCGGCATGCAAA
Source organism: Acinetobacter sp. YH12112 (assembly GCF_013418945.1). Taxonomy (NCBI): domain Bacteria; kingdom Pseudomonadati; phylum Pseudomonadota; class Gammaproteobacteria; order Moraxellales; family Moraxellaceae; genus Acinetobacter; species Acinetobacter sp. YH12112. The sequence goes on from NZ_VPBA01000022.1 coordinate 33,686, forward strand.
CCCCGAATCAGGGCAAAATTAAACTCGATGGCGTAGAACTGGGCCTGATTGATCCTGCTGATGTACGTCGTGATATGGGCCTCTTGAATCAGAATGCGCATCTGTTTTTTGGCACGGTACGGGAAAACCTGACTTTGGGTGCACCATTGGCCAATGATGACGATATTTTGCAGGCACTTCGAATTACCGGTGCGCTGGCCTTTGTGCAGGAAAAGAAAGAAGGGCTGGACCATCTGATTCTGGAAGGTGGTGTGGGGTTCTCTGGCGGCCAGAAACAGGCCTTGCTGCTGGCACGTTTGCTGCTACGTCAGCCGAATATTTTATTGCTGGATGAACCGACGGCTGCAATTGATGATGTCTCCGAGAAACAGCTGATTGATCATTTGAAAATGTGGCTTGGGCACCGGACTTTGGTGGTGGCCACCCATCGCCGTGCAGTGTTAGAGCTGGTGGACCGGATTATTGTGGTCAATGATGGAAAAATTGTGATGGACGGGCCACGAGATCAGATTCTTAATCAGTCTGCATCTCAACCACGTCAGATGGCAGGAGCGAAGTCATGAGTGAACAATTAAGCAAACGTTCAATGCAGGTGACCGAGCTGGAGCCACCTTTACCTAAAGCCAGTCTGTTTATCTGGATTATCTGTATTGGACTGGCAGTTTTGCTACTCTGGGCCTGGCTGTTCAAGCTGGAAGAAGTATCCACCGGCACTGGTAAAGTGGTGCCATCTTCGAAAGAGCAGGTGGTACAGTCTTTAGAAGGCGGGATTCTCACCACCTTGAATGTCCGTGAAGGGGAAATTGTCAATCGGGGTCAGGTGCTGGCCCAGCTGGACCCGACCCGGTTTGCTTCTAATGTGGGTGAATCGGAATCTTTACTGGTATCTTCCTTGGCCACTTCGGCCCGGTTACGCGCTGAAGTAAATGGCACGCCTCTGGTTTTTCCTGAAGAAGTGCTGAAAGAGCCAAAACTGGTACAGCAGGAAACTGCTTTATACAATTCGCGCCGGGCCAACTTAGAAGAATCGCTGGCCGGTTTACGGCAGGCTCTGGTGCTGGTCGAGCAGGAATTGCGTATGACTGAACCCTTGGTGGCCAAAGGTGCGGCCAGTGAGGTGGAAGTGCTGCGTCTGAAACGCGAGGCCAATGACCTGCGTAACCAGATGAATGATATTCGTAACCAGTATTATGTCAAAGCGCGTGAAGAGCTGTCCAAGTCCAGTACCGATGTACAGACCCAGCAACAGGTGGTACGTGGCAAGTCCGACACCTTGAACCGCACAGTCTTCAAGTCGCCGGTACGGGGTGTGGTCAAGGAAATTGATGTGATGACCATTGGCGGGGTCGTACCGCAAAATGGCAAGTTAATGACCATTGTGCCTTTAGATGAACAGCTGTTAATTGAAGCGCGGATCTCGCCGCGAGATATTGCATTTATTCGCCCAGACCAGGAAGCACTGGTCAAAATTACCGCCTATGATTATTCGATTTATGGCGGTTTAAAGGGTAAGGTCACGGTGATTTCACCGGATACCATCCGTGATGAAGTCAAGCAGGACCAGTTTTATTATCGGGTCTATATCCGGACTGATACCGATAAACTGACCAATAAATCTGGCCAGCAGTTCAGTATTACCCCCGGAATGGTGGCCACGGTTGATATTAAAACTGGTTCTAAAACCGTACTGGATTATCTGATTAAACCGTTTAACAAGGCCCAGGAAGCATTACGCGAGCGTTAATCGTCAACTCAACATAACCTCCCAGTTTGGGAGGTTTTTTATTGCCAAAATTTGCCTGAAAATACGTTATAATTTCAGAGATTATTGCATTTTAGCTGTGTTATGCCATTTACCATTGCCTCCCTTGTTCGCTTTGAAGAAGATATTAAAAAGAGCCGTTTTGAGGCCATTGCCGTACCGGTAGAAAACGAACAGGCGGTTAAAGATTTTCTGGAAGCCAACAAAGACCTGACCACTACCCATCAATGCTGGGCATGGAAAATTGGCCATCAGGTGCGTTTTAATGATGATGGTGAACCTTCTGGCACTGCCGGCCGACCTATTCTGGCTACCATTGAGGGCAATGAGCTGACCAATGTGCTGGTGCTGGTCAATCGCTGGTATGGCGGGATTAAACTTGGCACCGGTGGCCTAGTGCGTGCCTATGGCGGTTGTGCCGGGCAATGCCTGCTGCTGGCAGAAAAAATTGAACTGATTGAAAAGAAAAAAGTCGAGTTTCAGTGCCGGTTTAATGAATGGGCCATTTTTCAATATGAACTGAATAGCCAGAATATCGAGTTTCAGGAACAGTACGGGGCAGATGGCGTGCAGGTCAATGCCTTATTACAGGTGCATCAGATTGAGCCTTTGGCCTTAAAAATTCAGGACGTTACCCGTGGCCGGGAACAGCTCAAAGTCATGGAGGAGCCAGCAGATGACTGAACATGATCCTTTGCTGAAATATCGGGAACAGCATAAACATCGGCTGAATTATATGCCATGGTTGTACTGGTCGCTGAAACCGAAAAACCGGGTTTGGGCCGAAGCCTGGCAAAAAGACTATCAGGCCTATTTGATGGAGATGGAAACGGTAGAAATTGGCGAGAACTGCTTTATTTCACCGTTGGCACATATTTTTGCCGAACCGGGACGTAAAATTATTATTGGGGATAATACCTTTATTGCCGCAGATTGTACCTTGCATGGCCCGTTGGACATTGGCAGTGAAGTGGCAATTAATCATCATAGTATTCTAGATGGTGGCCGGGTCGGCATTAAGATTCACGATCAGGTGCGTATTGCCGCCTATTGCCATTTATATGCCTTTGATCATGGCATGGATTTGGCTCAGCCGATTTACCAGCAGCCGGTGCGTTCGCAGGGCATCGAAATTGAACGCGATGTCTGGCTGGGTGCTCATGTCGGCGTTAAGGATGGTATTAAAATTGGCGCCCATGCGGTTGTCGGCATGCACAGTATGGTCACCAAAGATATTGAAAGCCGGGCCATTGTCGCGGGGAATCCGGCACGTTTGATTCGTTATCGTGATTAATCTCATACATAGCTCTCTATCTTCAAATGTCTGTGTTTTATTTACATTTTGTCATGTCATCCGCTGAGGACTTATGCTAAGTTTTAGATAACAATTAAAACGAAAGCCTGGCAGACAGGCAACAAGAGAGGCGACAATGAAACGAGTAATTGCCTGTATTGATTCTTCACCCTGTATCAATGCACTCGCGGAAGCCGCAGCGTGGATAGCCAAGCAGACCCAGCGGGAACTGGTGCTGTTACAGGTGCTGGACTATTATCCGGCCAGTTATCACTTAGGTGAAATTAGCGGGGTCATTGGTTTTGAAAGCAATGCCATGTTATTGAAGGAACTGGCCGAGCTGGAACAGAAGCAGAGCGACATTGCGCTGGAATATAGCAATAATCTGCTGCGTCATATTTCCGAGATGGTGCAGCAAAAATATAATATCGTGCCGACCCAGATTCAGGAAAAAGGCGATTTTCTTGAACAAAGTTTTAATGTCTTGCAAGAAGATGATATTGCGGTCATCGGCCGGGTTGGGGAGCGTTCCGCCGAACGCAATAAAGCCCTGGGCAGTAACGTCGAAAACTTTATCCGCGGGGCCAATTGTGCCGTTATGACCGTGGGCGAGCAGTTTAAGCCGCCAACCCGTTTTATTTTCGCTTATGAATATTCACCAACCTGCTTAAAAATCATGAAGCGCATCACCCAAAGTGATTTGCTGCGTCTGCTGCAATGTCATTTGCTGTATGTGGGTGATCATCCGGAAATATTAAATGAACCGACCCAGTATTTAAAAGCCGCTGGTTTAGATGTGGTGGTGGAATATCGTTATGGAGATGTGGCGGAGAATATTCTGGATTATCAGCGTGAACATGGTATTCAGCTAATTTTGCTTGGGGCCTTTAGCCACAGCAAAATCCATCAGTTTTTCTTAGGCAGTATTACCACCACCATTTTCCGGAATTCCAATGTGCCGTTACTGGTGGTGAAATAAAGCCCAAATATCTTACACGCATCTGATGAATTACTGTCCAAGGTTATCCGCATTTATTGTGGATAACTATATGGACAGTATATGTAAGTTTATAAAAAATAAAATAAATATTATTTTGTGTGTTTTTTGTTCTGTTTGGGCCTTATTTAACGATGGCCAAGGCAAAGCCATCATGCCCTTTGCTGCCTACCGTTTGTAAGGCAGTTGAAGACAATAAACGTGGATGCTCCTGCATTAGCTTAAACATCTCGCGAATGCCTTCAATGCTGGGCTTGTGATTGTCCGGATTGATGATGTCACCGGCGCGAATTACATTGTCCAGAAAAATTAAGGTGCCGGAGCGTGACAGATTCAGGCTCAGTTCCAGATATTCCGGATAGCTCTGTTTATCCGCATCAATAAAAATAAAGTCAAACGGGGCAGTATCAGCTGGCAGGCTTTTTAAAATATCGGCGGCGCGGCCCACACGCAAATCAATAGTCTGTTTCAGCTTGGCCTGATCAATATTTTCCTGTGCCACGGCGGCGTGTGCATCACGACCTTCAATAGTCAGAATATAGCCATCTTCCGGCAAGGCACGCGCCAGCCACATGGTGCTATAGGCAGCAAAGGTACCAAGTTCCAGAATACGTTTACAGCCGTTCATCTGAATTAACATCTGTAACAACATGCCCTGGTTGGGCGCAACAGCAAGGTGATCCGGATAACCCCGATCATCGGTATGTTTTAAGGTTTGGGTCAGAATCGGATCTTCAGGAATTAAATGTGTTTCGATGTAGTGGTCGAGGTCGGTCCACATTTGTTTCATAGTCGGGGGCACCTTTGTTGCAATGCATGCATTTTAAACTTTTCCCCCTAGAGTGCAATTTTTATCGGGAGAGTTGCAGAATTAATAGACATAAAAAGAGGTGCCGCAGCACCTCCGTATTCAGATCCGGATTTATTCGTAATAGCACATTGACGAATAGCGGCTTAAATCCGGTCCCCAGGTACGATAGCCCTGCGTATCAATATGGATTTGCCCTGAAGCATACAGTCCCAAGCCCATATTCAGGCTTTGACCATACTGGGTCCAGAACTGGCACAGTCTGAACTTGGTATTTTCAATAAAGGCATAATCTTGCGGCTGTGGAAATTCCGGCCCAATCCGGAAATCAATAGCGGAATTATATAAATGCCGTGAGGAACTGGCACCACCGGCGCACTGGTTCAGCGGTAAATCGCGATAGACTGAAGTGACTTCAAAATCGGTCAGGACTTTGGAGGCAACCAGATATTTAAAGACTTTTAAGGTTGGAATCTGATTGCGCCATAATTCGCGGTTGGGCACCATGTATTGCGAGCGGCCACATTTTTGCCAGTCACGTGCGGTGCGCAGTAATTCAAAACTTGGAATAATATTGCCGACGCCTTCAGCATTCAGGAATTTTTCATATTCGCGGACCTGGCGCAGGTTATCGGTCACGGCAATCCAGCTGTTATAGGCATAGGGCACCACTTTTGGTGCGACCTTGCGTTCATAGCTGATTTTTTCTTGTGGGATATAAATCCGTTTTCCATCAGGCGAATGAATCGTTTTCCCTTTCTGCGGTGTGGTTGTACATCCGAGCATGATCAGGGGCACGATGCTGAGCGAGAGCACCGCCTTGAGAAATTGCGTCATTATGCAAATCAAACGTTTACTAAAATCCTAAGCATTCTAATCTAAAAGCTTCGGTAAAAATTGAAAATATTGCAATCAAATGTGTGTTTTAGGTATAAAAAAAGATCAGCTTTTGCTGATCTTTTTAAAATTACTTTTCTAAGTATTGTAATTTGTCCGGCTTGCCATTCCATTCTTCACGGTCAGCAGGCTGTTCACCAATTTGCGTGATATTTGGCCATTTTTCTGCCAGTTCAGCATTCAGCTCGATAAATACTTCCTGACCTTCTGGTAGCTCATCTTCCGAGAAAATCGCATTGGCTGGACACTCAGGTTCACACAGTGCGCAGTCAATACATTCATCCGGGTTAATCACCAGGAAGTTTGGACCTTCATAGAAACAATCTACAGGGCATACTTCTACACAGTCTTGATATTTACATTTAATACAGTTTTCAGTGACAACAAATGTCATGGCGACAGCTACCTAAAAATATGGTTCTAATAACTAAGCTGTATTTTAGGCAAAAATGATGTGAACTAACAATTGCTTTTACTGATATTTGATATAGACAGTGCTACTAAATTTGATAAAAGTGCTATAAAACCATCAAAAAAACTTATAAATGAAAAAGACTCTCAAATGAGAGCCTTTCCATATATGAAATTCAAGTCTTGAATCAGGCGTTTAGCTGCTCTTTCAGGGCATACAATTGCTCTAGAGCCTGACGTGGGGTGAGATTATCGACATCCAGTTGACGTAAGGCTTCGAGGGCCGGTGATGGTTTTTCAACTTCGACAATCCGTTCAATCACTTCAGTTTCTACCACCGGTTCACTGAATAAATCATGCTGGACCGATTTTTGTACCGACTGATGTGACTGCTTTTCCAGAATCTTCAGGCGATTTTGTGCTTCTTTAATCACATTGGCAGGAATACCGGCCAGTTTGGCCACCTGCAAACCATGACTCTGGCTGGCCGGACCCTGCTGGACTTTATGCAGTAAAATCAGGTTACCATTGAGTTCTTTGGCCGTAACATGATAATTATCAATACCTGATTCTTTGCCCAGCTCGGTCAGCTCGAAATAATGCGTAGCGAACAGGCATAAGCATTTGATCCGTTTGGTTAAATCCAGCACACAGGCCCAGGCCAGGGACAGGCCATCATAGGTACTGGTGCCACGGCCGACTTCATCCATCAGCACCAGTGACTGATTGGTGGCATGATGCAGAATTTGCGAGGTTTCGGTCATTTCCACCATAAAGGTTGATTTACCGGTAGACAGGTCATCGGCCGAACCAATCCGGGTGAAAATCCGGTCAATCGGACCTAGCACCGCAGCTTGAGCCGGCACATAACTGCCACAATAGCCAAGCAGGGCAATTAGTGCGGTCTGGCGCATAAAGGTCGATTTACCGCCCATATTCGGCCCGGTAATAATTGCCATACGATGGTTAAAATCCAGTGTGGTGTCATTTGGGGTAAATGCGGTTTTGCTCAAGGCTTCCACCACTGGATGACGGCCGGCGACAATCTTGACTCCAATTTCCGGTGAAAATTCCGGACGGGTCCAGTTTTTCAGGCGGGCCTGATGGGCAAAGTTGGCCAGCACATCAATCTGGGCAATGGCGCTGCTCATCATCTGCAAATTGCCAATGTCCTGACGCAGCTCATCCAGCAGCATTTCAAACAGCATTTTTTCCCGTGCCAGCGCGCGTGATTCACTCGATAATACTTTGTCTTCAAAACTTTTCAGTTCTGGGGTGATATAACGCTCGGCATTTTTTAAGGTCTGACGGCGAATATAATGCTCCGGTGCCTGTTCAGCCTGCGCACGGGACAGTTCAATATAGTAGCCACTAACGCGGTTATAGCCAATTTTAAGCGTGTTGATGCCAGTACGTTCACGCTCCTGAATTTCCAGATCAATCAGGAACTGGCCGGCATGATCACGGATTTGACGTAACTCATCCAGCTCGCTGTCAAAGCCTTCGGCAATGACATTACCATCACGCAGCAACACCGGTGGCTGTTCCACAATGGCCGCCATTAAACGCTGGTAAAGGCCCTGAAAATCGCCCAGTTCTTCATTCAGCTGTTGTAAATATTTGGATTGGCCGGCACTGACAATCGGCTGCACGGCATGACGTAAATACGGAATCTGGGCACAGGCCTGACGCAGCTGCACCAGATCACGTGGGCGCGCACTGCCTAAAGCGACCCGGCTCAGCACACGTTCAATATCACTAATTTCTTTCAGTACCAGACGAATTGGTGCATCGTGATAACCGGTTAAAATCGCTTCGGTCGCATCCAGCCTTGTATCCAGCAGTGCGGTATCACGTAGCGGTTGCATTAAGGTGCGGCTAAGTAGACGACCACCCATCGCGGTCTGGCAGTCATTAATCAGCTGAAACAGTGAGGTGCCGTGTTCAAATAAAGGTTCAATCAGTTCCAGATTACGCCGGGTCACCGGGTCTAGCGCAATAAAATCGCTACTTTGTTCCAGCTGAATCGAGCGGATATGCGGCAACGCCGTTCTTTGGGTTTCTTTGGCATAGTGAATCAAGGCGGCGGCGGCGGCTTTGGCCAAAGGCAAATGATCAATCCCAAAGCCAGATAGGGTAGCTACGCCTAGCTGGTCACACAGGGTTTTCTGGGCATTATTCAGGTTAAAATCGACATTTGGACGTTTGGTAACCGGGCAATCCAGCTGTTTTTTAACAGACTCGATGATATTCGGATCGACAATATCTTCATCGACCACAATTTCGCTTGGCATGAGACGCGACAGTTCAATCGTCAGCTGTTCCGGTTGATACTCCTGCTGCTGGACCTTGAAAATACCGGCACTTAAATCTAGCAGTGCAATCCCGATCTGGTTCTGCTGTAAACAGAGCGCGACCAGATTGGAAGATTGATAGCTGTTGAGCAGGGCATCGTCGGTGAGTGTGCCGGGGGTAATAATCCGTACTACGCCACGTTCCACCGGGCCTTTGCCAGTTACCTCGCCAATTTGCTCGCAGATCACCACGGTTTCGCCTTTTTTGACTAGTCGCGCCAGATAACCTTCGGCAGAATGATAGGGCACGCCGGCCATCGGAATTGGCTGGCCATTGGCCTTACCGCGATGGGTCAGGGTAATGCCTAACAGTTTGGCCGCCTTGTGCGCATCATCAAAAAATAATTCGTAGAAATCACCCATTCGATAAAACATTAAAGAATGTGGATGTTGCATCTTCACTTTTAAATATTGTTGCATCATCGGGGTATGCGAAGATAAGTCAGCCACAATTTCTTGCATGTTCATGTACATTCAGTTCCTTCAATTAACGCATGGGTGTTGGAATGGCTTTCACCGCGTGGATGTCATTTGGGCCAGCTGGAGCAGATAAAACATCGTGTTTAAATCCTGCACGTCGATGCTGTTGACGACCCAACAAGCGCTTCATCTTAACAAATTTAGCTAGGCGGAAAAAACCGATTCTGGAAAATCTGTGCTGAAACTGAGCAGCTTATGGCGGAGAAAATTAAGCGAGCAATACAGCTGATGAAGATTGCAGCAAAGAAGACCAGGAAATATGGAAAGCAGCGTTGCAGCAATGCGCTCGAAGCAGCAGGAGAGGCACTCTATACTGGGGTAAAGAACAACATGAAGATGAGCCCATGATGCCCAAATTCTATTATCAGGCTTTGCCAGTACAGGTGTATTTTGGTGCGGGGGAAGCCAAGCGCACGCAGGATATTCTCAAGCAGGCCGGTTATCACAAGATTCTGCTGATTGCCACGCCCGGCCAGCAGAAGGCCGCTGAGCAGCTGGCCCGGCAACTTGGTGATTTGACCGTTACGGTTTATGCTCATGCGGTAATGCACGTGCCGGCAGAGGTGGCACGGCAGGCGGTTCAGGCAGCACAAGAATTACAGGTGGATTGCTGTCTGGCTTTGGGTGGCGGTTCGGCTATTGGTTTAGCCAAAGCCATTGCACTGGACACCCATCTGCCAATTGTGGCAATTCCGACCACCTATGCGGGCAGTGAAATGACCCCGGTATATGGTATTACGGAAAATCAGCTGAAAACCACCGGCAAAGCTGCACAGGTGTTACCGAAAATCGTGATTTATGATCCAGCGCTTAACCTGAATCTGCCGGCAGAGATTTCTGCCTGTTCGGGCATGAATGCCATGGCGCATGCGGTGGAGGCTTTGTATGCAGAAAATAAAAATCCGGTGATTAGCCTGATGGCGCTGGAGGCGATTCGCTGTCTAGCCACCGCTTTACCGGAACTGGTACAGCATCCGAAAGATATCCAGCTGCGTGAACAGGTCAGCTATGGCGCGTGGCTGGCTGGGATTTGTCTGGGTTCGGTGGGTATGGCGATTCACCATAAAATCTGTCATAGCCTGGGGGGTACCTTTAACCTGCCTCATGCACAAACCCACGCGATTATACTGGCCTATTCGGTGCATTATAACCGCCATGCCGATGTACAGGCGATGGATCAACTGGCCGCTGCACTGGGTGTTGACAGTCGGGAGGAGCTGGGCCGTTTTATCTATCAATTAAACCAGCGCCTGCAGATTCCTCTGGCTTTAAAAGACTTAGGGTTACCGGAACACGCCCCGGCGGACATTGCCCGGATGATTTGTGATTCGCCGTATTATAATCCGCGTGAATATGACGATGACGAATTAAAGCAGCTGTTGCTGCAGGCTTATGCCGGTTTGCCTCCTGCCACACTTTAATACATAGCAATATGTAGCCATCTTCCAGAGATAAAAAAACCGAAGCGGTTGAAGGCTTCGGTTTTTTATTGGCAGGTTAAGGTTTATATAAACCCAGCTCCTGCAAGTGTAAGCGTAAAATCCGGCGCAGTTCCAACACTGCTTCTGGAGTTTCCTGAATCGAGTGGCCGCCGGTAATAATTTTTTCAGACTGGGCCTGTTTCAGATGTGCACTTTCATAGGCCACAATATCATCGGTGATGAGAGCAGGGTCGTTACTCTGACTGGTATTGCCCATAATACTATGATATTTCAGTCCTTTACGTGGCTGAATATCTTGAGTTAAGGCAATAAATTTGGATTGATGGCTTAAATCGCTTGGGCCATTTTGGATCAGGCCTTTATCTAGTTCATTGACCAGATCTTTCAGGCTCGGGTCTTCATTTAACAATGAATCGGTGGCCGCATTTAAAAATGCCCCCGGTAAACGGATAATTTTACGCGCCACTTTGGTAAACCAGCGATCGGCATATTCGGTGCCGCGGTGCGGAGCGGCCAAGAAAATTGCCCGGTTAAAGTTAGGAATATCCTGCATAATCAGGCGCTGCTGAATCACGGGAATACGGCGGTATTTGGCCAGTTGTCGGCCACTCATCATCGACAGGGCTTCTTTGGACACATCGGCATCACTGACCAGGAGTCGGGCAATAATCCCGCCCATACTGTGGCCGACCAGCACCGCATCTTTTTTTGCTGCGGCTTTAGGGTTGACCTGCTGGAAGGCTTGGGTCAGCAGGGCATGAATCTGGAAACGGCTTTCAATAATTGGCATATTGGTCGAATAAAACACCTGCCAGACCTGATAATGCTCGCGTAACACTGGATCACCCATAATATCGTTGGTTAAGCGAATCCAGGCTTCCGGACTACTGGCCAGACCATGCACCAAAACCAGCACTTTTTTATTCGGATTATATGGTTCCAGAAAATATAAATGCGGCATGGTCAGCTTGTCATCACGGTCAATCAGTGACAGATAAGCCGATTTCAGCAGATTATTTTCCGCCAGCCACAGTCCATAAGGCGCAGAAAAATTAGCCGCCAGCGGATAGTTTTTATTGGCAATGCGGGCCTGTTCATATTTATAGGGATCATAGGCGCGCAGGCGAAAATCCTTGTTCAGGATATCCTCTACATTGCCAAACTGCTGCGGTTCAGCCACCAGGGTTGCCGCCAGATAACGGGCCTGATGGATATTCGGATTCTGATTGTTTGGATAACGATGGCTTAAAGGATCAATAATATAACGGGCTTTCTCTGGCTGATCTGCGCGTTGCTCCGGCAGAATTACCAGAAATTCCGAGCCAAAACCATCACGACGGGTAATGGAGCGCAAGCCTGAAAAGTTCAGGTCATAGGTGGCTCTTAACTGCTCGATTTTTTGCTGTTTTAAGGTTGGAAAATAATTGAAGTCAATATGATAGGTACTTTCACCGACCTGAATCTGGCTGGCCACCACATCCGGCTGATAGCGCAGGGTATAGCTGGACACTAGTTTGGCAATGGCCTGATTATAAAAGTCGCGGATTTGTACCTGACGGTTGTCAAAAATCCGGTCTTGTGGCGCCCGTTCGGTTTTGAACATATAGGCATAGCTATAACGGATACTTTTATCTAGCATAAACAGCTGCTGGTCGAGGCATTTTTGATAGTTCTGCTGCTGTAATTGCTGTTTTTCTTCGGACTGGTGTTTGCTTAAAATTCCGATTTTACAATTGGAAGAATCGGCCAGTTGCATGGCTTTGGCCAGATAAACTTCGCTGGCAGTGGACAGCAGCTGTTCATCCAGAATTTCCGGAATCTGCTTCAGTTCATCAATACACTGTTTCGGGTTTTCGGTACAGATTTGCGCTTCACGGCCAGTCATGGACAAGACATTGAGGCTGGCCTCGCTCAAGCGGTCACGAGATAAAATACTTTCCCGCTCGTTGGCAATGCTGACATTTAATGCTTGCTGTTTAACACTGACCGTTTGGCAGCCAACGAGAATGGAACTGCTGAGCGCGGTGGCCAGCATCATCTTATACGTCATAGTGGTCATGTGAATTCGCATCGTATTTTATAAGTTTTTTTTAATCATACTGAATTTCTTGGTTTTTTCAATTGACAAAAAAATAGGCCATCTAACATGACCTATTTTTTCTTGCACCGGGCTTAAGCCTTCGGTGTCATGATTTGCCAGACATTCCAGCGGCCCTGTTTTTCAATTTCAGTAATTAAACGGTCGGCCACAGCTGCTTCTTGCGGATACTTGATCTTGTAGTTTTTCAAGGTCTGTACCGCATTTTTCTTTTGCTCTAAAGCAATATAGTTGTTGGCAGCAGCCAGATAGGCTTCCTGTACGCCGGCCTTCATGGCTTTGTCTAAATAAGAAATTGCTTCACGATGACCGCCACCTTCAGACAGGGCAAAACCAAACCAGAAATTGGCTTCGGCATCTTCCTTGTTAATTTTCAGGATGCGCTGCGCATAAGCCAGAGAACGGGTGGTATAAATTGAACCTAAGTCCAGATTACGTGCCATTACGCTGGCTTTAAAGGCACGAATCAGCACATCAAAAGAGGCATTTTCCTGTACCGCCAGGCTGTCCAGTTGTTGGGTGACTTCTTTGAGTTTAGCTTCAAAACCGCGGCGTTCCTGACGGTCAGTAAAACGTGGTGGATAGTGACGTGCTTTACCTTCGACCATCTGTAAAAAGTCATCAATTTCGGTGATGTCAATTTCATTTTCACCGGCCAGCACCGCAAACTTCAAGCTGCGCTGGTTGTTGTTGATGGTCGGAATAATCAGACGGTTGGTGTCTAAAGTAATTTTTTTCGATGGATTATCCGGGGCAGTTACTTCCATTTTAGTCACTGGCTGGGCCGCAGCCTGTTGCAGGTTCAGTTCAAATGGAGGAGGTGCATCATAATTAAACGGATTTAAAGCATAAAATGGAGGGGTCAGATCAGGCTCGGTAAACACAATTGGTGCATTGGCTGGGTTTTGTTGTTTTGGTGCAGTGGAACAGGCTGAAACTAAAGTGGTCGCAATCAGAGCAAATGCCAAAGGCTTAAGCGTCATAATATTCATCCGTTAATTTATTTTAAAATGGCTGAGCATGTTCGTCAGTCTAAAAAATCTGTGACGAACATGCAAGAGAAGGCAAGAAGTTTGCTGTTACCGTGTTGTTAAGCTTTGGACTGGCTGCTTTGTGCTTCACATTCACGGCGCACATCTTCAATAATTTTTAATTCTTCAGCACTAAACGGCTGTTCGTTTTGCTGCTGCTTTTTAAAGCTTGGGTCGAGTAAAGACAGACGCTGGCATAAGGTATTCATGCGTTTTTCATTGTGCTGAATACGGTCGAGCAAGACCCGCATACCGTCTAGAATCGGATCAGACTGATCCTGGGTAGCCGCATACGGCTGGAAACCGATGCTTTCGGCATAGTCACGGCGGCGTGCTTCGGCTTCATCTTTCGGCTGATCTTTGGTAATAAAACGCGCCGGATTGCCGACCGCGGTGGTATTGGCCGGTACCGCTTTGGTTACCACTGCGTTGGAACCGACTTTGGCATTTTTACCCACGGTAAATGGCCCGAGAATTTTCGCGCCAGCACCAACAATCACGCCATCTTCTAAAGTCGGGTGACGTTTGCCTTTGTTCCAGGTGGTCCCCCCAAGGGTCACGCCATGATACAGGGTCACATCATCGCCAATTTCGGCTGTTTCACCAATCACCACACCCATACCGTGGTCAATAAAGAAACGGCGACCAATTTTCGCGCCCGGATGAATTTCAATACCGGTGGCAAAGCGGCTAAATGAAGACAGCAGGCGCGCCGAACCCTTGCAGTCTTTGTTCCAGAGTTCATGTGCAACCCGATGCATGATCAGGGCATGAATGCCGGGATAGGTGGTTAAGACTTCCAAGGTATTGCGTGCAGCAGGATCGCGCGCAAAGACAGCTTGTATATCTTCTTTGAGCTGTTTAAGCATTATCTTGATCCTCGTCCTGTGTCGATGTTGTTGATGATTTTTTCCATGAACCGTTATTCAATGCCTGTACGCGACTAAAAATGCCACGTAATAAGTGATATTCCATACGATCTAATTGTATACGTCCAAAAAGCCGACGCAAGCGCAAAGGTAATAATCTTGGATTTTTCGGATCCATAAATTCAATCTCGGCCAGCATTTTTTCAATATGCGGATAGAACTGTTCCATCTGGGCATGGGTCACTAAAGGTTCATCCCATTCCATTTCGATACCATCAAGAACTTGCATGGTGGCTTTAGGGTCTGGCTGCTGTTCTACCCGGGCCATGGCTGCCATCCGCATTTCATAACAGATAATCTGAATGGCCTGGGCCACGTTTAACACGCCGTAATCGCTATTCACCGGAATGGTGACATGGTAATTGGCTAGGGCCAGTTCTTCATTGGTCAGACCACGATCTTCACGGCCAAAAATCACCGCAATTTCCTGATGCGATGCCGTGACGGCCTGCATGGCTTTTTCCGCAGCCGGGCGGACATCCAGCAGCGGCCAGGGAATGGTGCGGCTGCGCGCACTGGTACCAAACACCAGATGACAGTCCTGAATGGCCTGTTCCAGGGTGTCGACAATTTCAATCTGTTCAATCAGATCGGTGGCACCGGCCGCCAGTGCGTCAATATCCGGATGCGGATAGGTCTTCGGTGTGACCAGCACCAGTTTGGACAGGCCCATGGTTTTCATGGCGCGTAAGGCGCTGCCGATATTGGCGGGCAGAGTGGTATTGACCATGACAATACGCACATGGGAGAGATGTGCTGACAAGGCAGCATTGTCGACTTGACTCATACAAGGTCCAGAATAAAGAAAATTTTAAATTAAGAATATTGACCCATTTCGGCCTGATATAAATCGAGCGCATCATCCATGCTCATGTCCGCTGGAGGTGCCGGAACGTGGGCAGGCTTGGGCTCATGCGCAACCGCTTGGGCGGCTTTAGATTTCACCTGATATTCGATATGCAGAGCATCTTTACCAAAATAATCACGTAGCTTGATCAGCAGTTCATCCATTGGCGCGACTTTCCATTGCACGCCTAAATGCAGTTCAGCAGTGGCATAACCATAATCTACATACAGAATCACAGGAATATGCGTGCTCATATCAATATTGGTATACGGCATCAAAATCTGCTGTACATCACGACTCAGCGTTTTGCTGTCATGTTCAGCAGACAGCGTAATCTTGATACTGTTGGCCCGTTTCTGACGGATTTCATTCAGGCTAAAGGCTTTGGTCAGACGCCCCATTGGACGGTCAAAACCTTCACGCTCATAAATTTCGCCTTCAATCACCACCACTTTTTCTACCTGAATGATGTCTTTAAAGCGCTGGAAACGCTCGTGATTGGCTGATACTTCAATTCGTGCGGTGCCATCATCTAAGGTCACCACCACCCGGTTCGGGAAGTTGGCCACATCCAGCACCAGTCCGGCAAAGACTGTGGTCACTCCACGGCGGGTCGGACTCAGTTCATTAATTCGCGCCGGAATAAAGGATTTCAGTTCAGCCCGGTACACATCAATCGGGTGGCCGGTCAGGTACAGGCCTAAAGTATCTTTTTCACCTTTTAAGCGGACTTCATCGGACCACGGTTTGACCGGTTTGGCCGGTTTACGCTGCACTTCTTCGACTTCACCAAACAGGTCCATAATCCCGGTTTCACGGTTAGAACGGGCCTGTTCTGCGGCTTGCACTGCTTCCGGTAACTGCGCCATCAGGCTGGAACGTTCAATGCCCAAACAGTCCAGCGCACCGGCACGGATTAGGGCCTCTAAGGTCCGTTTATTGATTTTTTTCAGGTCAATCCGGTGACAGAAATCAAACAGATCTTTATATGGTCCTTGCTGGATACGCGAATCAATCACCGATTGCATGGCCTGTTCACCCACGCCTTTAATTGCGCCTAAACCATACACAATGGTTTTGTCATCGGTGGCATGGAAATGATACAGCGACATATTCACCGATGGCGGTAAGACTTCCAGACCATTGTGGCGGCAGTCATCAATCAGGAACACCACGTTATCGGTGTTCTGCATTTCCGAGGACATGACGGCAGCCAGGAACTCAGCCGGGTAATGGGCTTTGAGCCAGGCGGTCTGGTAGGCCACTAACGCATAGGCAGCCGCGTGTGATTTGTTAAAACCATAGCCGGCGAACTTTTCCATATAGTCGAAAATATGGTTGGCGGTGGCTTCATCAATATCTTTTTGGGCTGCACCTTCAATAAAGATTTTACGCTGCTTGACCATTTCTTCGGGTTTTTTCTTACCCATGGCACGGCGCAGCAAGTCTGCACCACCAAGCGTATAGCCGGCACAGTACTGTGCGGCCTGCATCACCTGCTCCTGATACACCATAATCCCGTAAGTTGGCTCCAGTACGCCTTCGAGCAGCGGATGCAGGTATTCAAATTCACCGCCATGCATACGGTGAATAAAGTCCGGAATCAGGTCCATTGGACCCGGACGATACAAAGATACGAAGGCAATAATTTCTTCAAACTTGCTTGGGCGTGCTTCTTTCAGCATCTTTTTCATGCCCACGGATTCAAACTGGAATACCGCAGTAGTATTAGCATTGGCAAAGACCAAATAGGCATCTTTGTCATCCAGCGGAATATGCGCAATATCCAGCGGGATCTCGGGTTTAACCCGTTTATTAATATTCTGCACCGCATCTTCAATTACGGTCAGGTTACGCAGCCCCAAGAAGTCGAACTTGACCAGACCGGCGGCTTCAACGTCATCTTTATCGTATTGGGCCACCCGGCCGGTGCCATCGGCATCGCACAGCACCGCAGAGAAGTCGGTAATTTTGGTCGGTGCAATGACCACACCACCGGCGTGTTTACCAGTATTTCGGGTAATGCCTTCCAGCTTTAACGCCATTTCCCAGATTTCAGAAGCATCGTCATAGTCGGGGTTGCCCGGATTGGTGACAATATCTTTTAACTGCGGTTCAGCCGCCAGCGACTCTTCCAGACTCAGCCCCAAAGGTTTGGTCGGAATCATTTTGGAAATACGGTCGGCCAGACCATAAGATTTACCCAAAACCCGGGCCACGTCACGAATCGCGCCTTTAGCGGCCATGGTACCGAAGGTGGCAATCTGCGATACCGCATCACGGCCATAGGTACGGGCCACGTAGTCAATCACGCGGTCACGGCCGGCAATACAGAAGTCGACGTCAAAGTCGGGCATCGAGACACGTTCCGGGTTCAGGAAACGTTCGAACAGCAGTTCATAGCGCAGCGGATCCAGATCGGTAATTTTTAAACTGTACGCCACCAGCGAGCCGGCACCCGAACCACGACCCGGGCCGACCGGCACGCCGTTGTTCTTCGACCACTGAATGAAGTCCATTACGATCAGGAAGTAACCCGGGAATCCCATCGAGTTAATAATATTAATTTCGTATTCAATCCGCTCATCATAGGGTTTACGGATTTCAGGCCAGTCTTCATCGCGCTGCGCTACCGGATAAAGATGGTTCAGACGTTCTTCTAGACCTTCCTTGGATAAATGCGCAAAGAAGGTTTCAATGGTGTGGCCTTCCGGAATCGGGTAATCCGGCAGGAAGTATTTGCCCAGTTGCAGCGTCACATTACAGCGCTTGGCAATGTGATAGGTGTTTTCAATGGCAGACGGAATATCGGCAAATAGCTCGGTCATTTCTGCGGCGGTTTTAAAATACTGCTCCGGGCTGTAGTTTTTCGGACGGCGGCTATCGCCCAAGACATAACCATCGGCAATACAGACGCGCGCTTCATGCGCTTCAAAATCTTCACGGCTGATGAAGTGCACATCATTATGTGCCACCACGCCAATATTATATTTTTTCGCCAGCTGGACCGCTTCATAAATGAAGTCTTCTTCATTCGGGCGATTGGTGCGGGTCAGGGCCAGATAAACCCGGTTGCCAAACTTGGCAATCCATTCTTCAAGTAAAGGTTCGGCTTTTTGCGGGTTCGAGGTGCAGAGCATTTTACCGACATCGGAGTGAATGCCGAGCAGGGCGATTAAATCGTCATGCTGCTCCAAGACCCAGTCTTTATGTACGCAGGGAATATCCAGCTGCTGGCCTTCAATAAAACCGCGCGACACGATTTCGGTCAGATTACGCCAGCCATGATTGTTCATGGCCAGTAAGGTCATGCGATGTTCGGCATCATTCAGGCGGATTTCTGAGCCCATGATTGGCTTGATGCCTTTGCCCAGACATTTGCCATAGAATTTGACGGCGGCATGCAGGTTGGACAGGTCGGTGATGGCCAGGGCAGGCATTTCTTCACTGGCTGCGGCTTTGACTAAATCAGGTATACGTACGATAGATTCTGTAATCGAAAATTCAGTATGAATACCAAGATGAACAAAGTGCATAAATCAGTCCCTGCAAAAACCACTGCACATTTTAGCACGGGATTTTGGCTTTCAGTTTGAAATTAAGGGGAAATGGCGAAGTTTTAGATATGTAAACCAACGTAGCGGATTGGTTTCTCATCACTTGAACAGTAATCTGCATGGGCTGAAAACCAGCGTTTTCGGGCTGCTATGAGGGTGATTAACAGCCAAAATAAAACCCTCCGTAGAGGGTGATTGATTTGAGGATGAGTAATCTGTCTCGTTCTGGATAGAGAGGTGAATCCTTATCTGAGTTTAGCCAGCCATTCACCCAGCATCTGCACAATTTGCACCAGAATCAGCAGCACAATGACGGTCAGAATCACCACGTTGGTATCAAAACGCTGGTAACCGTAAGAAATGGCCAGATCACCAATACCACCGGCACCGACGGCACCAGCCATTGCGGTTGCACCAATCAGGCTGATGGTGGCGGTGGTCAGGTTTAGAATTAGCGAGCTTCGTGCTTCCGGCAAAATAAACTTGAAGATAATTTGTAGTGGCGTGGCACCCATGGCTTGTGCCGATTCAATAATCCCTTCATTGACTTCCAGCAATGAGGTTTCCACCAGACGGCCAATATATGGACCGACATAAATGGTCAGCGGGACAATCGCAGCCCAGGTGCCAATTGAAGTGCCAACCAGAAATTTGGTTAAAGGAATAACGGCAATTAACAGGATAATAAACGGCAGGGAACGTAGTGCATTTACAATTGGGTTCAGGCCATGATAAATCGCGCGGTTCGGTAAAATACCGCCCGGACGGGTAGCGACCAGGATAATCCCCTGAATAAAGCCCCAGATACAGCCAAACAGCATGGCAAAAAACACCATGTGGAAAGTTTCTTGTAAGGCTGTGACAAACTGGTCCATCGACAGGGCGCTTTTCCAGAACGGCGCGGTCAGGCTGGTGAGCCACTGGACAATTAAATCTCTCATCCTTGTACTCCTGCTTGTTCAACCTGAACCCCATTTTGTTCGAGGAACTGAAGTGCTTGCTGAATAATGGCCGGGTCCCCTAGCAACTGAATAAACATCTGCCCAATCACCGCGCCATTAATTTCAGTCATGTTGGCAAATAAAATATTCAGGCTTAAATCAAACTGTTTAATTACTGCCTGAATCACGGTTTCCTGCGCCGATTTCCCTAAAAATTTCAGGCAGTAAATACTGTGCTGATTCTGGTTTTCCAGATTGTTTAAAATATTCACCGGTAACTGCTGTTGCAGCACGGTTTGAATAAAATTCTTGGTGGTTGGATGCTGCGGCTGGCTAAAAATGTCCAGGGTAGAACCGGTTTCAATCACCTGGCCATGTTCCATAACGGCCACATAATCACAGACTGATTCAATTACATCCATTTCATGGGTGACCATGACAATGGTAATGCCTTGTTCACGATTAATTTTTTTTAGCAGTTCCAGCACCGATTGCGTGGTTTGCGGATCCAGCGCACTGGTGGCTTCATCACAAAGTAAGATTTTAGGATGATTGGCCAGGGCACGGGCAATCCCGACCCGCTGTTTTTGACCGCCAGACAGCTCATCTGGATAGGCATCTTTTTTATGTTTCAGATCAATAAATTCGAGCAGTTCATTCAGGCGTTTTTCACGCTCTGCCGCCGACCAGCCGAGCAGTTTCATCGGCATTTCAATATTGGCCGCTACGGTTTTGGTTTGCAGCAGGTTAAAGTGCTGGAAAATCATGCCGATATTGGCACGTTCCTGACGCAGCGCCTTGGCACTTAAAGCGGTAAAGTCAGTGTTATTGATGATTACCTGACCTTCATTCGGGCGCTCCAGCAAATTAATCAGGCGAATGAGGGTACTTTTTCCTGCACCACTATAACCAATAATTCCAAAGATACTGCCATCTGGAATTTGCAGATTGACCTGATCCAGCGCGCGAATGGTCTGGCCTTTAAGCTGATAATGTTTGGAAATATTCTTAAATTCGATCATAGCGTCAAGAAACTGTACAAAAATGAAAAACAGGCAAAGTACACTTTGCCTGTTTGTTAATTCAGCATTATATGCTTAATTGGTTTCAGTTAAATAGCTGACAGGTTTATTTACCGCAACTTTTGTGCCACCGAAGTTTTGATCTACATACTGTTTCACCGCTTCAGTGTGATAAAGCTCACCGACTTTTTTCAGGATCGGGTCATCTTTACGTGCTTCTGCAACTGCCAATACGTTGACGTTCAGCTTGGTGCTCTGGTCAATTGGTTCGTAGAAGATTGAATCTTTCAGTACGTTTAAACCGCCTTCCATCGCTAGGGTATTGCCTAGCACAATGGCATCCACTTCATCTTTGACACGAACGGCTGTCGCCATTTGAATTGGCTTGATCACAATTGCTTTGGCATTTTCAGTAATGTCATTTGGAGTGCCCGTTGCAGGAGAGAAGTCTGCTTTCAGCTTGATCAGACCTGCAGATTGCAATAACAGCAGGGCACGCGCTTCATTGGCTGCATCATTTGGAATGGCAATGGTCGCGCCGTTCTGGAATTCTTCCACTTTTTTCACTTTGCTGGAGTAAATACCCATTGGCTCAAGATAGGTGGTCGAAACCGGCGCAATCTTCTGCTCATTGTTGGCATTGTAAGCCACCAGATAAGCATAAGACTGGAATGCGTTCACATCAATTTCGTTGTTTGCCACAGCGGTGTTCATTGAAACGTAATCGGTGAAGTTTTTCACTTCCAGCTTGATACCCGCCGCTTCAGTTTCAGGCAAAGTCGCAATATAGCGCCAGATGTCAGCATCGGAACCGGTAGATGCCATGGTGACGGTTTGTACAGTTGCAGCATCAGTTTGTGCGGCGTCAGTTGCCGGCGTTTCCTGTTTTGCACAGCCAGCTAAACCAACAGAAAGACCTAGAACCAGGCCAAGGAACTTTTTCATGTGTCCATCCCAAATAAAGTGAAGCAGCCAAGCTGTTACTTTATTGATAATTTTAAGCGCCGGAGTTTCACTTGAGCCGAAAGAGGCGAGATTCAAGTCCATCCAGTGCGCGAATTCGTTTAGGCTTTCAGCTATCTGCTGTATTTTTCAATTGACTTTAAAAGCGCTTAAAGCCATGTAATTGAAAACTTTATTTTTAGAAGATAGCGAAAAAATGGTCTACATCATAACAATAAATTGATATACAAAATAGTGTATAGAAACTAGACCTTTAGCCGTATTCTTTCATAAGTAAAGTTCATAAAATAAGAAAAGAATAAATAAATCAATTTACTATTTTGAATTGAAAGGGCTAAATCTATGAAAAAATCTTATAGATGTTTATATAAAAAATTATCCAATCTAAATCGTAAAAATAGATATAGCACAGATGGGGTAGGATGATAGATCTTTATAATGATTATTTCCTTCAATCCTATGACAGTTTTCATCCAAACTTGAGATTTTTAATGCGCTTGCAGATAGCTTTGGCGATCAATTTGATAGAGCACATGCATGAGTAAAGGATGATCTGCCGGCACCAGCGGATGCGCAAAGGTTTTGACTTTGCTTAAGCCAATTTTTTGCATGACTTTTTCCGAGGGCGTGTTGAGCACGGTAGTAAAGGAAACTACGTTGTCCAGCTGTAGCTCACGAAAAGCAAAATCCAGTACGGCTTTTGAGCCTTCGGTGGCATAACCGTTGTGCCAGTATTGCTTGGCTAGTCGCCAGCCAATTTCAATACATGGGGCAAAATCATAGTGTTCTAGATGCTGATGTAAACCAATAAACCCGATAAATTCACCGCTACTTTTTAATTCGACAGCAAACAGGCCCCAGCCGTGTGTGGCAATAAAATTCTGGATGCGTTGCATAAAAGCCAGACTTTGCTGCTCGGTCAAGGGATTGAGGAAATAACGCATGACTTCAGGGTCGGCACACATTTGGATAAATGGGGCAGCGTCGCTGTCTTGCCATTGGCGGAGGATCAGGCGAGGGGTTTGCAGGTGGATTTTCATGTTAAAACGATTAATAAGCTCTTGATGCATCATAAATGCATTTATCAAGAAAAGAATGATAATTTCCGTAATGAGATAAGACATGAAATCCCTTCTGCCTTTAGGGTGAGGGTTTTCACCTCTCCCTGACCCTCTCCTGAGAGGAGAGGGAAACCTTCGAAGCATAAAAAAACCCCGCACTCAGCGTAATGCCAGTCAGTTAAGAGATTGACTGGCTTTTTCTTGGGTATTTTTGAGGTTTTCCTTTTACAACCCTTGGATAACTCCTCACTCTTCTCTCAGGTATAACATACCGATTAGATTTCTCCATTA
>NZ_VPBA01000023.1:0-55664 GCF_013418945.1 Acinetobacter sp. YH12112
TCATGAAATACGGTATTCTGATGTGACAAAACCTGAATCCTGGTCGTTAAAGTGTTTGTTTACACTCATATTTTAACTGTTAGGACTCAGGTTTTTTTATTTAAAGCAAACTATGGGACAGCAGTGCTGAAGAGGCTCCTTTTTTATACTCGATACTGCTCCGCCACGCCGCAAGACGAGAAGCTGTGCTTCGAGTAAAAAAGAAAGCGCTGCTTTAAGTTTTACGCAAGACAAGGACGAAGTCCGCGTAGGCTTTCATGCAAAAAGAATCTCCATTTTTTGGGGATTCTTTTTTATGCACGGTTATACAAATTACGCAAGACAAGCGAAGCGCGTGGGCTTAAATTTGAAAGGCTCCAGAAATGGAGCTTTTCTTTTGCTCTATCCAAACCCAAGATCAATCACTGCACATAGAGTTCTATCTCGGAAGATGCTTTTAGCCTTTAATCCACAAAAATTTCATCGATAAAAAATGAATCCCTCTTCATTCACCCATTTCAGGCTTGGCACTGAAAAAGTAGATGAACTCTGTTGTTTTCCAGCCGCGAGCTCCCTATTTTCAGCGAGCGTTGAGGTGATCTGTTTTTGTTGAATTGATAGTGTATCTGGATAACTATAAAGTTTTACTTCACCAAAATCAGGGGTTTATAATTTAGATTAAAATTAACCTATTTAACCGATTAGTATTGTAACTGGCCGATACATTTGTTCATAAAACTCAACATTAGACTACAATAAGCTTAAAGATTTCCGCCCACCATCTTCCTATAATAGCAATCAAGGAGATGGAAGCATCTCTTATAATAGATATAAATATCCCCGATTTCGATCTCAGATTTCCCCCAAAATCTGGGATTTTTTTTATCCATTTTTTGCGTAATCCATAAAAAAAGCCTGAAAATTATTTCAGGCTTTTTTATGGTATTCAAACTTAGCGTTCTTGAACTTTCTGTTCAATTTCTTCCATGCTGGTATGACGCACATCCAGACCTTTGACCATATAAATCACTTGCTCGGAAATATTACGCGCATGGTCACCAATCCGCTCTAGGGAACGCAGTACCCACATTACATTGATGACGCGGGAAATATGACGTGGATCTTCAATCATATAGGTCATTAAAGTCCGGGTGGCCGACTGGTATTCACGGTCGATATCGGCATCGGCCAGCAGTACGCGTAAAGCCTGATCGACATCTAAACGGGCAAAAGCATCCAGCGCATCATGAATCATGACTCGCACCTGGTTGCCAATATGACGGGTTTCCATATAACCGCGCGGCGAGCCACCTTCTTCACACAAGCTTTGTGCAATCCGGGCAATTTTAGCCGCTTCATCACCAATACGTTCCAGGTCGGTATTGGCCTTGCTCATGGCAATCACCATGCGCAGGTCAATTGCTGCAGGATGACGGCGCGCCAAAATCAGGGTTAATGCTTCATCAATTTCAGTTTCCAGACGGTTCACCGCATTGTCCTGAAATTGCACCTCTATTGCCATCGCGGCATCTGTGTCCAGCAATGCATGAATCGCATTGGCCACCTGCTGTTCTACCAAGCCACCCATGGTCATGAATTTTGTATTGACATCCTGTAGATCTTCATTAAATTGAGAAGAAATATGGTGATTTAACACAGGATTATTTGGACTCAAGAGATGTACTCCAATGCAGTAATAACGGACTTATTTGATCATTGATTATTAAATCACATTAAACATTAAGCTTTTATGACAATTTAAACAAGTGCCCGATTGCATCATTTTATTTTATTGAAATTTAAGGTTTTTCTATTAACCACAAGTTCATCTCGGCCAGATCTTTTTCACTGAGTTGCCCCACCGACGCCCTGAGGCGAAGTATATTAATCAGATAATCATATTTGGCATTCAAATAGTCCTGCTTGGCCGAAAAAGCATTACGCTGGGCCAGCAGGACATCGACCATGGTTTTTAGGCCTTCATTATATTGGGCACGCGATGCGCGCGATACCAGTTCTGCCGATTGCATGGCCGCCTGTCGTGCCTGTAATTTGGACTGATCGGTTTCCACCTGCAAATAGGCACTTTTTACATCGGTATTGGCTTTACGGATCGCCGCATCCAGCTCGGCTTCGGCTTTATCGACATTCACCGCTGCTTTCTGGATATTGCGCTGGGTACGCCCGCCAGTAAATACATTCCAGTTCATTTCAATGCCGACCTGATCAAACTGGCCATTCTGAGAAATCGGGCTTTGTGGCGTCTGCTTGTTATAGCCATAAGTACCGACCGCTTCAATTTGCGGATAACGCGCGGCCTGCTCCACCCGTTTCTGGTCTTCGGCATAACGCTGCTGCAAGCGGGCCTGCAAAATGGACAGGTTCTGACTTTGTGCCAGCTCGGTCCATGCCTCTAAACTGGCCGGATCAGGCTTTTGGAACTGAAAGTCATCTCGCAGTACCGCCAGATTTTCACGATATGGCCCGATCAGCTGCGCCAGTTGTTCCTGTGCCAGCACCAGCTGCACATGGGTAGCAATCCGGTTGGCCTTGGCATTTTGATATTGCGCCTCGGCTTCGCTGACATCACTGCGCGCGACCAGTCCCTCGCGCAGCTTGGCATTCATCATGTTCAGCTGTTCCAGCAGTGCCTGCTCTTCCTGTAAATAGGCGGTGGTTAAAGACTGCTGACGTAGCACATTAAAATAGGCCTCGGCCACATTTAAGATATGCTCCTGCTTTTGCAGTCTTAAGGTGACTTCACTGAGACTGAGTGAGGTTTTGACCTGTTTTAGGCCTTCCCAGGCATCCCAGCGAAATAAAGGCTGGCGTGCGGTGACACTCACCTGACGGGTGGTGGTTGCTGAAGGTGACAGGCTTTCAGAGCTGACTGGAGAACCTGGAATTGTCGCAGTATTGGCGTCCTGACTGCGCCGGGTGATATTGCCAGACACAGTCACGGTCGGCAGCAAATTGCCTTTGGCAATGCCTAAATTCAGTTGATCGGCTTCATATTGCAGCAGATTGGCCTGCCAGTTCGGATCGGTGGCTTTGGCACGCTCATAGGCCTCGACCAGATCCAAGGCTTGCGCCCAAGGGCTAAACAACAGCAGGCCCAATACACATATTTTTTTCTTCATTTTATTCGTTTAACTCATCTCGCCAAAATGGCCATGTCTTAGTCAAGCATTGACTCAATTTGCTCCATAGTAGCGATTTATCGCATTTTTTTCGTATGTTTTTGATTATTTTTTTATATTTTACCGCTTTAACTCAAGCAGCAAGCTGTCCAGTTGAGTTGAGCCAGGAGCGCACTCACAGCCATGTAACCAAACTTCAGCACAACGCTACAATTCGCCGGCCCGAAGCTGGTTACAATAGCGCCATACATTCCGCACTTGTTGTTTTTTGCTGCTTTTTTTAATTGGGTTATCGTGAAGCTTATTTCTCCCCGCTGGCGTACTTTACTGCTCAGTTTATGTTCTGCAATGGTTTTGACCGCGTGTCAAAGGCCAGAACCTCCTGTGGTCATTGAACAGAAGCCGAAGCAGGCTGTGGCTGAACAGGCAGTCGATTTAAAGTCGATCTGCCGCGGCATTGAACAGGAAATGCGCGAGATTAACCAGCAGCGCACCACCTTTGCCCTGGAACAGATTAACCAGGATTTAAAAGTCTGTTTGCCACTAATGGATTTCCCCGACCAGCAGCATCTGCTGGAACTGTCTGCCCAGATGTACCAGAATTTTCTGAAAGTCGAACGTACCGCCCAGCAGCAGACCGCTTTTGATCAGTATGCCTTTGATCTGGCCCAGCATCCCACCATTCAGCAAAGCCATTTCGAACAGTTTGCCTTACGCGACCAGTATCTGCTGAAACACAAAGGTCAGGCCTATGTCGACCTGTATGATGCCGGTGAAGGCCAACTGGTCTATCGGCGTAATCCGCAGTATCTGGCCCGTATCTTTGCGCCTTATCTGCCCGATGCCGAACGGATTTTTATTGAAAATCTGGCCGAGCAGAATATGCAGCGTCCGATTCGTGATGGCGGCCTGACCATTGATGCCCAGGAAGTGGTGCGTCGTGCCCTGTTCTGGGAAGATTATGTCAAAAACTATCCTGACAGCAGCTATATCCGCGATGCGCGTTATCTGGATCAGGTCTATCGTACGTTCCTGTTTAAAGGCACCTTAAATACCCCGGTTTCAGACAGCTATGAAGCAGAATATGCGATTCAGCCCAGTGTCTGGTATGAAATTGAAAAGCTGGCCAAGCTGGAGCAGTCGCGACTGGCAGATCAGGCGCGTAAATTCCGCAGCTTTGTGCAGATGTCGCCACAGGAACGGCGTAACCGCATTCCAGTCAGCCTGACTGCACAGGAACAAAATAATGAACGTGCCAATACCCTGGCGCTAAAGCAGCTGTCCCATTATCTGGATTTACCGCTAAACGGCTTAAGCCCGACCCGTGACTGTTTTAGCGATGCGGTCTGTATGCCTTATCAGAATAACTAAGCCACCCACCAATTTGGCAGTTTTATCACTGGCCTTTTTAAGCCAACCTGTTAAGATTTAAGCAGCTTGACGGAGCGCGAGTAAATCCTCGCTGAGATTGTGTAATTGTCTAACCGTATAGATGATTAAGCACAAGTACCGTTGAACCTGATCAGGTTAACACCTGCGTAGGAATCAAGCGCAACTAAACCTTAAGTTTCGATTTATTATTCAGGATAAATCCGTTTCGTTTTGGTCGTGCTTGATTCGTTGATGCTCTTCATAAGGATCATGGTATGAACCAATTAACGAATCTTTCTTCCGAGGCTATTTCTGCTCAACACGAGCAAGATGCCAAAGACCTCACCCGTATTTTACCCGCTTCGAGCAAAGTCTATATTCAGGGCTCACGTGAGGATATCCGTGTCCCGATGCGCCAGATTGAACTGACCGAAACCCCAACCAGTTTAGGCGGTGAACACAATCCGCCGGTAATGGTCTATGACACCTCTGGCGTTTACACCGACCCGGAAGTCAATATTGATCTGAACCAGGGTTTACCGAATGTGCGTGAACGCTGGATTGAAGAGCGTAACGATACTGAAATTCTGGATCAGCTCAGTTCTAAATTCGGTCAGGAACGCCTGCGCGATATCCGCACCGCCGACATCCGTTTTGCCCATATCCAGAAACCGCGTCGGGCCAAACGCGGGCATAACGTGACCCAAATGCATTATGCCAAACAGGGCATTATTACCCCGGAAATGGAATACATCGCTATCCGTGAAAACCTGCGCCAACAGCAAGGCGTCGATATGCGCCAGCATCCGGGACAAAACTTTGGTGCACAAAACCTGCGTGAAATTACCCCGGAATTTGTACGTCAGGAAGTCGCTGCCGGCCGCGCCATTATTCCCGCCAACATTAACCACCCTGAAATTGAGCCGATGATTATTGGCCGTAATTTCCTGGTGAAAATTAATGCCAATATTGGTAACTCGGCACTGGGTTCCGACATTGCCGAAGAAGTGGCGAAAATGACCTGGGCCACCCGCTGGGGCGCCGATACCATCATGGACCTATCGACCGGGAAAAATATTCATGAAACCCGCGAATGGATTATCCGCAACTCGCCGGTGCCAATTGGTACCGTGCCAATTTATCAGGCGCTGGAAAAAGTTAACGGCGTAGCAGAAGACCTGACCTGGGAAATCTTTAAAGACACCCTGATTGAACAGGCCGAACAAGGTGTGGACTACTTCACCATTCATGCTGGGGTACTGCTGCGTTATGTACCGCTGACCGCCAACCGCCTCACCGGTATTGTGTCACGTGGTGGTTCAATCATGGCACAGTGGTGTCTGGCGCATCATGAAGAAAACTTCCTGTATACCCACTTCGATGAAATCTGCGAAATCATGAAAGCCTATGACGTGTCGTTCAGTCTGGGCGATGGTCTGCGTCCGGGCTGTATCCAGGATGCCAATGATGAAGCACAATTCAGCGAACTTCGCACCTTGGGCGAGTTAACGCATCGCGCCTGGGAACATGATGTGCAGGTGATGATTGAAGGCCCGGGCCATGTGCCAATGCATATGATCAAGGAAAATATGGATCTGCAACTGGAAGTCTGCAAAGAGGCGCCGTTCTATACCCTTGGTCCGCTAACCACCGATATTGCACCGGGCTATGACCATATTACCTCGGCCATTGGGGCCGCTATGATTGGCTGGTATGGCACGGCCATGCTGTGCTACGTGACGCCAAAAGAGCATTTAGGTCTGCCGAACAAGAAAGATGTTAAAGACGGTATTATCACCTACAAGATTGCTGCACATGCCGCCGATCTGGCCAAAGGTCATCCGGGTGCGCAGGCGCGTGACAATGCCCTGTCCAAAGCCCGCTTTGAATTCCGCTGGGAAGATCAGTTTAACCTGAGTCTGGACCCGGATACGGCGCGCAGTATGCATGATGAAACCTTGCCGAAAGAAGCACACAAATCAGCGCACTTCTGTTCGATGTGTGGACCGAAATTCTGCTCCATGAAAATCACCCAAAATGTGAGAGATTATGCGCAAAATCAGAATCTTGCTAAAGAAGCCATGCAAAGTGATACAGAGGTTGCGGAAGGTCTCAAAGCCATGAAGGAGACCTATCAGCAGACTGGTCAAAAATTGTACCACGACGTCTAAACTATCGAAAAAGAGTTTGTGTTCCATTTAATCTCAGTTAGGATGAAAACTGATGTTCTTCATCCGTATGATGTTTTATGGAAATACTTAAACAGGCGACCTATGGTCGAAATGAACTGCGCATTCAACAGCGTGAATTCTTGTTTCGTGGCTTTATTCAGGTTGAAAAAGTCAGTCTGAGCCATCGCCTGTTTAATCAAAACCACTATACACCGGTCATTCATCGGGAGTTGATTCAACGCCCGGAGGCAGCCGGTGTATTGTTATATGATGAAAAAAAACATAAATTTGCATTAATAGAACAATTTCGTATTGGGGCAATGGATGATCAGGATTCTCCCTGGCAACTTGAAGTCATTGCGGGCGTACTTGATGGTGATGAGTCACCGGAAAGCTGCATTCGCCGTGAAACCCTAGAAGAATCAGGCTGCGAAGTTGAAGAACTGCAGCATCTGTTTACCTTCTATCCTTCTGCAGGAGCTTGTGCGGAAATCTTTCATTTATATAGTGCGAAAGTAAATTTGCCTGAACAAGGCGGTGTGTTTGGTCTCAGTGAGGAAGGCGAAAATATTCAATTGCATATTTTTGAGTATGAGCACTTACCGATCTTATTGGCCAATGGTCGGCTCAGGAATGCGCCGCTGATCATCGCCCTGCAATGGTTACAACAACAAATTAAACCATAAGGAATGTCTAAGGGGTCAGGCATGACTTTTATAAGCAAAAATACACAAAGCTGGACCATCGTCCAGATTTCAGACACACAT
This sequence comes from Acinetobacter sp. YH12112, assembly GCF_013418945.1. NCBI lineage: Bacteria > Pseudomonadati > Pseudomonadota > Gammaproteobacteria > Moraxellales > Moraxellaceae > Acinetobacter > Acinetobacter sp. YH12112. Next base: position 7,429 of record NZ_VPBA01000023.1, read on the forward strand.
TTAATGGATCAGGAAGACCTTAAATTTGTGCAGATGAATCCGGAACACAGCTTTCATGGCATCATGCGTGATATTCAGCAACGTTATCCTGAGCTGGATGCCATTGTTCATACCGGGGATCTGGCACAGGTGCCAGTGCCGGCGACCTATGCGCGCTATCTGGCATTTATGCACCGCCTAAATATTCCGTTTTATCAGATTCCGGGCAATCATGATGAGGTGGAGTATTTTCCGTTTCACCAGCAGCAAAACCGGGTACATGCCATTCATTTGGGTCGCTGGACCATCATGCTGCTGAACAGTGCGGTCAAGAATCAGATTGATGGCCGGATTGAACCCTCCCAGCTCGCGCAACTGGACCAGCTGTTAACCGAACATGCCAGCCAGCATGTGATTCTGGCCTGTCATCATCATCCTTTTGCCATGCAGTCGCATTGGGTCGATCAGCACAAACTGAAAAATACCGCAGATCTGACTGAAGTGATGGCCAAGCATCAGAATATTAAAGCGGTTTTATTTGGTCACGTGCATCAGGATTCGCTGAACATCTGGAACAATATTCCTTTTTATTCAACACCTTCGACTTCAGTGCAGTTTAAACCGCACAGTGATGATTTTGCCCTGGGACAGGAAGCACCGGGCTATCGGGTCTTGCATTTAAAGGACAATGGCGAGTTCGACACACAGGTACATCGTGTTGAAAATTTAGTCGGTCAAATAAATAATGAAATTTCAGGTTATTAACTTTTCATTTTAATCTTTTTGCTTTAAGTTATGGCTGCGAAGGAAAACGTGATACGACGAAATCCAAACATCAAAGACTATCAATATACATAAAAAGTCTATATGATGACGACCCCCGAAGGGATAATCTTCTCCTTGGGAGTGGATAAAAACACTTGCATATCACCATATTTTTTGCGTATAGATAATACGTATATGATGAGGAATGCCCTACATGGCGAATGACAACCAAAATCAAGTCTTGGACGAACAAACAGATGTTGTAGAGGAAAAATCTACAAAGCGCGTGCGTAAGACAAAGCCAAAGGCGTCAGAAGGTGGTTCTACTGCTAGCTTATTTGGTATTGAGCCTTATCAGCCGAAAAAAAATGAAGAATATATGTCTGAGGGCCAGCTTGAGCACTTCCGTCAGATTCTCTTGGCCTGGAAAGCCGAGCTGATGTCTGAAGTTGATCGTACGCTAAACACAATGCAAGATGAAAATACTGCATTGCCTGACGTAAACGACCGTGCCACTCAGGAAGAAGAGTTTGCCATCGAGTTACGTACCCGTGACCGTGAACGCAAACTGATCCGTAAAATTGAACAATCCATTGAAGCCATTAAAAACGATGACTACGGTTTCTGTGAAACCTGCGGAATCGAAATTGGTTTACGCCGTTTAGAAGCGCGTCCAACTGCGACTTTATGTATTGACTGCAAAACTTTGGCAGAAATCAAAGAGAAGCAAAATAACGGTTAAGCATGTCTATTCGTAATCCCTCCCTGCCCCTCCCTTTGATAAAGGGAGGGAAAGCTGAAGAGAATTACGTGGGCCGGTTTGCGCCATCGCCAACCGGCCCTTTGCATTTTGGTTCCCTCATTACTGCGGTGGCCAGTTATTGTGACGCCAAGGCCCAGCATGGGCGCTGGCTGGTCCGTATTGAAGACACCGACATTCCCCGTATTTATCCCGGCAGTGAAGCGCATATCCTGCGTTCTCTAGATGCCTTTCAGTTCGAGCCGGATGGCGAGATTCTGTTTCAAAAAGACCGTTTGGCCATTTACGAAGACGTTCTTGAGCAACTCGCCGAGCAAGGCTGGGTCTATGCCTGTCAGTGCACGCGTAAAATGCTCGGTTCCAATCATATTTATGCTGGCACCTGCCGCAATCTGCAACTCTCCTTTGCACAGCAGGCCATCCGCCTGAAAGTGACCGATATAGACATTTGCTTTGAAGACCGCTTGCAGGGCCGACATTGCTCCAACCTGCAACAAGATCTGGGTGATTTTGTCTTAAAACGCCGTGACGGGATTATTAACTATCAGCTGGCCGTGGTGGTCGATGACTATCTGCAAGGCATTACCGATGTGGTCCGCGGCGCAGACCTCTTGGACAATACCGAACGACAGATCTGGCTTGGGCGGGTGCTGGGCTATCCGGAACTGCGCTATCTGCATTTGCCGCTGGCCATGAATGATCAGGGGCAAAAACTCTCCAAGCAGAACCTGGCCCAGCCGCTGGATTTAAATCAGGCTCCTCTGCTATTACAACAGGCGCTCACGGCTTTGCACCAACCCCCGGTAGTTTTAGATACCCCGGCACGTATGCTGCAGCAAGCCATTGCCCAGTGGTCAATTGACGCCATTCCACATACAACTCAGCTACAGGGCAGCTACGCATAACTACACAATTTGCGCTAATCTAGAAAAAAATAACTGCAAGATGGGATTACTATGTTTTTTATTTTCGGGATTGGTCCAAAAACCAAAGTGCTGGAGAAAAACCAGTTTGTCTGTCCGGTCTGTCGCACCCGCACCAGCTATGAACTGAAGCAGCAGCGCAATTATTTTTCCTTATTTTTTATTCCTTTAATTCCGCTATCCAAAGCCAAAGGCAGCTTTGTCAAATGTCTGAACTGTAAAACGGAAATGCCAAGCACAGTGTTGCACCATGCTCAGCCAGATCCATTTCAGCAGAGCAATCTAGAAGCTTGATTCCTCACGGCTTGGATTGGTCTGCTGGGTAGTACTTTCAATTTTCAGAATCAGACTGACCATCACCGCACACATAATTAGCGATGAACCACCATAACTGATAAATGGCAGGGTCAGCCCTTTAGTCGGCAACATGCCCATATTCATGCCGGCATTCACCAGAATCTGTAACAGGAAGATGATGCTGATGCCATAGGCCAGATAACCAGCACGTAAATACTGATGTCGCAAGGCACGATGACCAATGCGAATACAGCAGACCAGCATGGTGAAAGACAGGCTCAGCACCACCAGGATACCAAAAAAGCCAAATTCTTCGCCTAAAACGGCCAGCATAAAGTCGGTATGCGCTTCCGGCAGATAGGACATTTTCTGGATACTATGCCCCAACCCCACCCCGGCCCATTCACCCCGGCCAAAAGCCATTAAGGCATTTGACAGCTGATAACCGGCCCCGAGCGGATCATTCCACGGGTTAGAGAAAGACATTAAACGTTCAAAACGGTAGGGCTCAAACACCACCAGGAAGGTAAACGCACCCAGCATCGCACCCAAGGCAATCCCGAACTGAATCAGTGGTGCACCGGCCAGGAAGAACACCCCGAGCATGGTCAACGCAATCACCACAGTCGCACCCAAATCCGGTTCTGCCGTAATCAGGCCCACAGTCGCCGCCATAATCACTGCCAGCCGTACCAGACCTTTAATATTATTACGCACTTCTTCGGCACGACGTACCACGTAGTCGGCGGTAAAAATCGCCATCATCACCTTGGCCACTTCTGAAGCCTGCAAGGTAAACCCGGCCACCCGAATCCAGCGTTTGGAACCATTGACTTCGGTGCCAACCACCAGTACTGCAATCAGCAAGGCAATGGTAATAATCCATAAAAAGAAGGTGTTATTGAACCAGAGGTTTAAGGGAACTTTATACACGGTATAGGCGGCAGCTAGCGCCACCGCAATTGAAATACCATGCCGCAGTACATAATGGAAGGCATTTTCATGCATACGCTCGGCATAGGGCATTGAGGCAGATGCCACCATAATCGAGCCGATACAGAGCAAGGCCAATACGCTAAAAATGAGCACATTGCGCACATTCACTTCGGCCGGTAACCGCGGTAACCAGCGCTCATAGACCTGATTGATTTTATTGATCGTTGTCTGAGCAAAGCCAGCCATATCCCAAATCCTTATTATTCTTGACCAAGTTCGTTGACATAAGCCACGAACTGACGACCACGTTCCGGATAGCCCGAGAACATATCAAAACTTGCACATGCAGGTGACAATAACACGACATCCTGCGGCTGGGTATGCTGCTGGCACAGTGTGACCGCCTGTTGCAGACTGTCGGCATGGAGCAGCGTGGTAGTGCCCTGTACCGCCGCTTCAATCAGCGCGGCATCTTCACCAATCAACACTGCCAGTTTGGCGTATTGACTGAGCGCCTGACGCAGTGCCTTAAAGTCCTGGCCTTTACCCTGCCCGCCTAAAATAATGGCCACCTGACCACCATACGGCTGAATTGCTGCACCCAAGCCTTCCAGTGCCGCAAGGGTGGCACCAATATTGGTGCCTTTGGAGTCGTTATAATAACGCACGCCTGCGACCTCTTCGACGAATTCACAGCGATGCTCCAGACCTTTAAAGCTTTTTAAGGTGTTCAGCATACTGTCCATCGGCAGGCCAATCGCTTCACCCAGCGCCAGACAGGCCAAGGCATTGGCAATATTATGCGTACCCTGAATATACATGTCGCTGCTTTTCAGCAGACGTTCACGGCCACGCGCCAGCCAAATGGTGCCATCTTTTTCTTTTAAAATACCGAACTGGTTGATATCTGGTGCGTTCAGGCCAAAGCTCTGCATAGGGGTGGTATCTGGCACCAGCGGACGGGTCAGTGCATCATCACGGTTATACACCACCTGTTTCACGCCCTGGAAAATACGGTGTTTGGCGGTGTGATAACCGAGCATGTCACCATGACGGTCCAGATGGTCTTCACTCATGTTCAGCACCACCGCCACTTCAGCATTCAGGTTTGACGTGGTTTCTAACTGAAAGCTGGAAAGTTCCAGAATATACAGCTCCGGATCATCTTTGGTTAAATCCAGCGCTGGACGGCCCAGATTGCCCCCAACCGCGACCTTCTTGCCAGCATCGGCAGCCATCAGGCCAATTAGTGTGGTTACGGTACTTTTGGCATTGGAACCGGTAATGGCCACAATTGGCTTGTCAGTGGCACGGCGTAAAATCTGGATTTCACTGACCACCGGAATGCCCTGTGCCATTGCCGCCTGAATTTCTGGCAGTTTTGGATCAAGCCCCGGACTGATGATAATTTCTTCAGCAGACAACAGCAGTTCCTGGTCAAACTGGCCAAAACTGGTCTGAACCTCGGCCGGAATCTGGTCATAGCCGGGGGGTGTCGCTCGAGAGTCTGTTACGGCAACGCGGTAGCCCTGATCATGCAAGAAGTTGACTGCTGCAACACCTGAAATGCCAAGACCTGCCACAACTTTTAATCCACCGCGTTGTATTAACATTTGAGCTCCATCAATGATTTGGATTTTAAACTGCGGAAATGTTAGCACTTTGGGGTTTTGAATGCTTTTTCTGTTTGCAGTTTCTGGAAAAAATTTTGTGTCAGTGCGTAAAAAAGCCGTCATAGAGATGACGGCTTTTTTGATGCTCAAGGGCTTACTTCCACTTGACCCCTTGTACTTCAGTTTTCTTGCTGGCCTGCTCCGACACCGGACAATCACAGCCACCGCCACAACCGGCAGCCATTTTCGGTCTGAACCATTTGCCCAGCGTGTGCCAGCCTTTTGCCGTACAGGCATCCGACAACTTCAGAAAGACTGAATTTGAAGTCTTCGGGAATACCTTTTTGAAGACCACCAGCGTGCTCCACATCACCAATACCGCCACAATCAATACTTCAATCATTTCAGTCTCCTTTTTTTGTTTCGGCTTAAGCCAACAGGTTGGATGCAATCTGATAGGTCAGGAATGACATCAAATAGGCCAGACCAAACAGATACACGGTCATAAAGCCCACTGTTTTCCACGATGCCGTTTCACGGCGTACCGTGGCCAGCGTCGCCAGACAGTGCGGTGCATAAATAAACCAGACCAGTAGCGATAAACCGGTCGCCAATGACCAGCCCAAGTCACCACCGCTGCTGATGATGCTGGCCAGACCATCGGCCATGGCATCTTCGTCCCCTGACAGGGCGTAAATGGTACCCAGTGCAGCCACCACCACTTCACGGGCTGCCATTGCTGGAATCAAGGCAATACAGATCTGCCAGTTAAAGCCCAGTGGGGCAAAAATTGGCTGCATGATATGGCCCAGCATCCCGGCAAAGGTATAATCAATCGCCGGCATGGTCGCGCCTTCTGGCGGCTGCGGGAAGGTACACAGGAACCAGAGCAGAATCGACAGGGCAAAGATGATGCCACCGACCCGTTTCAGGAAGATTCGGGCGCGATCCAGCAAACCAATCCAGACGTTTTTGATGTCCGGGAAACGGTAACTTGGCAGTTCCATCAACAGCATGTGATCGGACTTGTCTTTCTGGAAAAACTTCAGCACAAAAGACACGCCTAGCGCACTTAAAATACCAGCCATATACAGCGCAAACAGCACCAGACCCTGCAGGTTAAACAGGCCCCATACCGTTTGTTCCGGAATAAAGGCGGCAATTAACAGCGCATACACCGGTAAACGCGCGGAACAGGTCATCAGCGGTGCCACAAAAATAGTGGTTAAACGGTCACGCGGGTCGCTGATACTGCGCGTTGCCATAATCCCCGGAATCGCGCAGGCAAAGCTGGACAATAACGGAATAAAGGCACGGCCACTTAAACCGGCTTTAAACATCAGTTTATCCAGCAAGAATGCGGCACGCGGTAAATAACCCGATTCTTCCAGAACCAGAATAAAGAAGAACAGAATCAGAATTTGCGGCAGGAACACCACCACACCACCGGCACCGGCAATAATCCCGTCCACCACCAGACTGTTCAGTAAAGGATGAGCAATACTGCCACCAATCACTTCACCCAGCCAGCCAAAGAAGGTTTCAATCCCGTCCATAAATGGGGCTGCCCAGGCAAAGACCGCCTGGAAAATGATAAACATCATGACCGCCAGACTGACCAGACCCAGCACCGGATGCAGGAACACCTTATCGAGGAAATCGGAACGTTTATCTTCCTGATCGACGTATTGCACCACATCATTCAGCAGGGTTTCGACCTTCTGATGGGCATCGCCTTTCAGACCGGTCAATTCGGTATGTGGCAGCGCATATTTACCCTGATCCAGCGCATTCATCAGGTTTTCAATCCCGGAACGGCGTACGGCCACGGTTTCTACCACCGGCACACCGAGGCGCTCAGACAGTTTCTGGGTGTTGATCTGCATGCCACGACGACGCGCTTCGTCCATCATGTTCAGCACCAGCAACATTGGACGACCCAGTTCAATCATTTCCAGTACCAGACCCAGATGCAGCTTCAGATTGGTGGCATCAACCACACACAGGAAAGCATCCTGCTGGCCTTCTTCTGCCAGTTTGCCCTGTACCACATCACGGGTAATGGCTTCGTCCGGGCTGGCAGCATTCAAGCTATAAGTGCCAGGTAAATCCAGCACCCGTACCGGCTTGCCTGAAGGTAAATTAAAATGACCGACTTTACGTTCGACCGTTACGCCGGCATAGTTGGCAACTTTCTGGCGTGTACCAGTTAAATGGTTGAATAATGAGGTTTTACCGCAGTTAGGATTCCCTACAAGGGCAATACGTAAGGCATCACTCATGTAGTGACTCCATCTTCAATTTCAATTTTCTCTGCTTCATTTTTGCGTAAGGCAAAACGGGTAAAACCGACCTGAATCAGAATCGGGTCCCCGCCAAAAACACCTTTGGTAATGACCTGAACGCGCGTGCCCGGCACAAACCCCAATGTTTCCAGACGGCTGGCCACCAAGTCATTGTGTGACTCGCCCCCCTCATCCTGCCGGATAATCTGGCGGATAATGGCCGTCTGCTTTACCTTTAACTCTGATAAACGCACTGTGAAATTCCTAAGCTCTTTTAAATAGTATACAAACAAATGAGAATAATTAACAAATAAGGATTGATTACGTTTCCGTTCTTATATCACATCGACAGCCCGGAAAAATTACTCTACATTGGAGAATTCCAATGATCTTGATCGAATTCTTAAATTAAAGTGATCCACATGCTCAATAAAAAGCCCCGCATTCCTGCACCTGTCACCATTCCGGAACATTTAAGCTATTTGCAGGGCTTTCGCGATCATCTAGTAGCACAAACCGTCAGTCCACATACCCGCAATGCCTATCTGTCCGACTTAATGTTATGCAGTGCCTGCGTGCCCAGTTCGATGCTGGACTGGAGTCATGATGATATTTCCGATGTCCTGATTGAATTGACCAAACAGCAAAAAAGCCCACGTTCGATTGCCCGCTGCCTATCGGCCTTAAGGGCTTTTTATAAATTTCTGCGTGAACAGAAACTGCGCGCCGACAATCCGGTCGCCGCACATAAAACCCCAAAACTGGGCCGGGCCTTGCCCAAAGATCTGTCCGAAGCCGATGTTGAAGCGCTAATTCAGGCACCGGATGTCAATACAGCGCTGGGCCTGCGTGACCGGGCCATGTTTGAAGTGCTGTATGCCTGTGGGTTACGGGTGTCTGAATTGCTGAATTTACGTCTGGAGCTGATTAACCTGAAACAGGGTTATTTGCGCATTGTCGGCAAAGGCAATAAAGAACGTCTGGTGCCTTTAGGCCAGGTCGCCTGTGAATGGGTAGAACACTATCTGCAAGAGGCGCGGCCGCAGCTATATAAAACCAGCACCGATTATTTATTTCTGACCCAGCATGGCGGCATCATGAGCCGGCAGAACTTCTGGTATGCGATTAAACGCTATGCACTACAGGCCGGGATTCAGGCCGAATTATCGCCGCATACCTTACGCCATGCCTTTGCCACGCATCTGCTCAATCATGGCGCGGACCTGCGCGTGGTGCAAATGCTGCTGGGGCATAGCGACCTGTCGACCACACAAATTTATACCCATGTCGCGCAGATTCGCATGCAGCAGCTGCACGCGACCCATCATCCTCGCGCTTAACCGCACTGCCGAAATACGACCAAGAAGTTTTCGATCGGTCATTTTTTTTTGTTATGCTAGCCTCCTTGTTTTTATATCGATAAGAAAAGGGTTAGCAATGACATTTACCCGCGCGAAAATTGTAATGGCCATGACACTTGCTGCAGGCCTGGGCCTGACGGCATGCTCGAGCAATAATGATGAGAAAAAACAAACCACGCTTACGGCCAGTGCACCGGCAACCGGGGAAGCCTCTACCCTTTCTGAACGTAATGCCCAGCAGCGTCTGGTCAAAACCCTGGAACAGCATTTTAAAACTGCTGGCATTCAGGCCAAAATCACGGAAGTTAAAACCACGGAAGTCCCGAATCTATACTGGGTCAGCCTGGAAGGCATGTCTGCGGTCTATGCCACCAGCGATGGCAAATACATTTTCCAAGGCGATGTGATCCGTTTAGGCGACAAACAGCTACATAACGTCGGTGAGAGCCTGCAAGCCGGCACCAATAAACAGATTTTTGCCAGCCTGAAAGAGCAGGATCTGCTGATCTATAAAGCCAAGGGTGAAACCAAACACATCATTTATGTGTTTACCGATGTCAGCTGCCCATACTGCCACAAGCTGCATGAACATATGGATGAGCTGAACAGCCAAGGCATTGAAGTACGCTATATTGCCTGGCCACGTGGCGAACAGTTTATTCCGGCCATGGAAAGCGTCTGGTGTAGCCAAGACCGCCATGCGGCCTTTGATCAGGCCATTGCCGGTGCTGAACTGCCTGCCGCCAGCTGCAAAACGCCAGTACGTGAACACTATCAGCTGGGTCTGAATATCGGGGTGAACGGTACCCCGGCAATCTATAGTGCAGACGGGGTTTACCTTGGTGGTTATCTGTCGCCAAGCGAATTGCTGAAGCGTTTAAATAACTAATTTTAATGGGTTAAATTACTGTTTTTTATAGATCAAGAGAAAGTGATTTCTACGCTAGAGTCTTCAGCTTTTTTTAGCTATGATCTAAGCTCGCTTAAAATTGATTAAATATGGAGTGTGACGTGAAACCAGTTCGTCTGGCAATCCTCGGTCTTGGTACTGTGGGTGGTGGTGCCCTTAAACTATTAAAAGAAAATGCTGCTGAGATTAAACGTCGCACCGGTCGTGAAATTGAAATTACCTATGTCGGCACCCGTCGTCCGCGTCCAGACTTAAACTTACCTGAATCGGTCAAGCAAAGCTCTGACTTATTGGACATTGTCCGTCAACCGGATGTAGATGTCGTGGTTGAAGTCATGGGTGGGATTCATCCTGCATATGAAGTCATTATGGAAGCGATGAAACACGGCAAACATATTGTCACCGCAAACAAGGCCTTGCTGGCTGAACACGGCAACGAACTGTTTAAAGCCGCGGATGATCATGCCGTTCAGATCGCCTATGAAGCTGCGGTAGCTGGTGGTATTCCAATCATCAAGGTGATCCGTGAAGGTCTGGCCGCGAACAAGATTGAATGGCTGGCAGGTATCATTAACGGTACCGGTAACTTCATCTTAAGCGAAATGCGTGAAAAAGGCCGTGCCTTTGCCGATGTGCTGAAAGAAGCGCAAGAACTGGGTTATGCCGAAGCCGATCCAACCTTCGACGTTGAAGGTATTGATGCAGCACACAAGCTGACTATCTTAGCCTCATGTGCATTTGGTATTCCGCTGCAATTTGACAAGGTGTATACCGAAGGCATTAGCAAAATTACCGCGCAAGATGTCAAATATGCCGAAGATTTAGGTTTCCGCATCAAGCATTTAGGGATTGCACGCCGTACCGATGCCGGTATTGAATTGCGTGTGCATCCAACCTTAATTCCTGAAGAAGAACTGATTGCTAATGTGAATGGCGTGAAAAATGCGGTGCTGGTGCAGGCCAATGCAGTGGGTCCAACCCTGTATTATGGCGCCGGTGCCGGTGCAGGCCCAACCGCTTCAGCAGTGGTTGCTGACGTGGTCGATATTGTCCGTGACATCTCCTATACCGAAGACGGTGCAGGGACAATTCCGCAACTGGCCTTCGAAGCCTTAACCGACTTGCCAATTTTAAGCCGTGAACAGATGACCACGGGTTACTATATTCGCATTAATGCCGAAGACCAGACCGGTGTACTGGCCGATGTCACCACTATTTTAAGCCGTGCCGGTATCAGTATTGATGCCATCATGCAGCAATCTCGCTTAAAAGACCTTATTCCTATCGTGATTCTAACTGACCCAGTTCAGGAATCAAAAATGGATGAAGCGTTACAACAAATTCAAGCTTTGCCTGTGATTCATGGCGAAATTGTACGAATTCGTTTAGAATCGCTTGATAATTAATCGGGTCAAGGGGAATATTTCCCCTTGCCAAGCTCTACACACAATTGGAACATCATCATGTCGAATGCCAATCGTTATACTGGTTTAGTTGACCGTTATCGTGACCGTTTACCAGTGTCTGCAACTACACGTGCAATCTCTCTCGGTGAAGGGAATACCCCGCTAATCAAGCTTGAGAACATTCCACGTATTATTGGCAAGAACGTTGAAATTTATGTGAAGTATGAAGGCTTAAACCCGACAGGTTCATTTAAAGACCGTGGTATGACCATGGCCGTAACCAAAGCGGTTGAAGAGGGTTCAAAAGCCATTATCTGTGCCTCTACCGGTAACACTTCTGCAGCGGCAGCAGCCTATGCAGCGCGTGCTGGTATCAAAGCGTTTGTCTTGATTCCTGAAGGCAAAATTGCCATGGGTAAAATGGCACAGGCCATGATGTACGGTGCCATCACCATGCAGATTCGCGGTAACTTTGACGATGGTATGCGTCTGGTGAAAGAAGTGGCCGATCAGGCTCCTGTAACCATCGTAAACTCGATCAACCCGTACCGTCTGCAAGGTCAAAAGACCATTGCCTACGAAATCGTGGATGAACTCGGCCGTGCCCCAGACTACCACTGCCTGCCAGTTGGTAACGCGGGCAATATTACTGCACACTGGATGGGTTATACCGAAGCTGTGGCTAACCAGCCCGCAGACCAGTTTGAACAAGTGGTGTATGATGCAGCAACGGATGCCTTTACTGGTCCAAAACCGGAAGGTTTACCAGTTATGGTCGGTTATCAAGCCTCTGGCGCTGCACCATTCTTACGTGGTGCGCCAGTTGAAAACCCGGAAACTGTAGCCACTGCAATCCGTATTGGTAACCCGCAAAGCTGGAACCATGCCAAAGCTGTAGTTCGTGATTCACAAGGCTGGTTCGATGAACTGACCGATGCGGAAATTCTGGAAGCTCAGCGCATGCTGTCCATGTACGAAGGCGTATTTGTTGAGCCTGCATCTGCAGCATCCATTGGCGGCGCGATGCGTGACATTAAAGCCGGTAAAATTGCAGAAGGTTCAGTAATTGTATGTACTGTTACTGGTAACGGTCTGAAAGACCCAGACACTGCAATGAAACAGTGCCAGGATGCGGTGATGCTGTCGATTGACGCTACCATGGATCAGGTTCGTGATTCTATCCTTTCAAACATGGATCAATAATTCCGGTTTGAAACAAAAATCCCTGCTCATGCAGGGATTTTTTTATGGCTGAGGTTTTAAGTTCTGCACGATTTCGCACAGAACAGTTCAGCTTAAATCCGTTTTGGTAACTGGCTGGTCCAGGACATTAAACGGGTGGCATCGTTATTACGCGCCTGGGTATTGCTGGCCCCTAAAATAATCACCACCGCCGGACGTGAATTTAAAGTGGTGTGCATCACCAGACAACGCCCTGCTTCATTAATAAAGCCGGTTTTAGACAGGTTAATATTCCAGCCACCATTACGCACCAGCGAATTGGTATTGTTCGATTTCAGCACCCGATAACCTAGGTTAAAGTCATAGCTTGGCGTGGTCGAAAACTGGCGAATCAGGCCATATTGTGACGCGGTACTGACCAGAATACCTAAATCACGCGCCGAGGACACATTGCGCGGGTCCAAACCGGTTGATTCGGTAAAACGGGTTGAATGCATGCCCAGTTCACGCGCTTTGTTGTTCATGGCGGCCACGAATGCACTGCGTCCACCCGGATAGGTACGTGCCAGCGCTGCTGCGGCCGGGTTTTCTGATTTCATTAAGGCAAATAATAAGGCTTCAGCACGGTTCATCTTGTCGCCCACACGCAGGGTCGAACTCGAGTTCTTGCCTGCTGCACCGGCAAAATCAATCTGCTGCAAGGTAATTTGCTCAGACATATTTAAACGCGCATCCGCCGTCACTACCGCAGTCATCACTTTGGTAATTGAAGCAATCGGCAACGCGGTATTGGTATTTTTACTGTACAGCACTTCACCAGTATTGGCATCCATCACCAGTGCGGCACGTGCGTTCACAGTGGGCTGGTTGCTATAGGATGCAGTATCCAGAATCGGGCTGGTTCTGCTAACCGTGCTGGTTGGCGCCGGTGTGCTGGAACTGCGGACCGTGGTGGTAATTTTGGTTGAGCCTTGTGGTGATGGTTCCACCACCTGCTCGGTCACAGAAGTCGTGGCGGTGGTCATCACATCGCCATTCAGCAGCTGGTTGGCTTCTTCAGATGACCAGCTTAGCGTTGCCTGGGCGTTACTCCCCGAGGAAGGGTTCATGACGATTTCAGCAGTACTGACTGAACTCATGCCGAGCAGAACCGATGCTCCCAGCACATGCATTAATAACTTCTTAGAATTTTTCACTATTGCTTACTCAACTCAGGGAGGTAAGATACATTTGCGTATTACCTCAAATATGCCTTACATTTACAACACAGCACGGAACCAATTTTAGCCTCCGACATGACATTGTGCAGAATTTTTCACTTTAGGTTAAGAATAGGATGGCCAATTTTGTCAGTTGATTGCAAGCTAATTTTGCTATATGTAACAAAAAAGATGATTTTAGTGAGAGGGAGAGTCTAGGTGATCACAGTTTTAGTGGTAGATGATCATGAATTGGTTCGTACCGGCATCTGCCGTATGCTCGAAGACCACACCGATGTTCAGGTCATTGGACAAGCTGAATCTGGGGAAGAAGCCATTAATCTGGTGCGCCAGCATCATCCCAATGTGGTCCTGCTTGACGTGAACATGCCGGGTATTGGCGGGGTGGAAACCACGCGCCGTTTATTACAGACTGCCCCGGAAACCAAGGTATTGGCGGTCAGTGGTCTGGCCGAAGAACCCTATCCTTCTTTATTACTCAAAGCCGGTGCCAAAGGCTATATCACCAAAGGTGCACCTGTCTCGGAAATGGTGCGTGCCATTAAAAAAGTCATGCAGGGCGGTAAATATTTTAGTGCCGATATTGCCGAGCAACTGGCCAGTTCCTACCTGTCAGACACCCAGCAATCACCGTTCGACAGCCTGTCGGAACGTGAAATGCAGGTGGCAATGATGGTGGTGAACTGTATTAGCGCGCAGGAAATTGCTGACAAGCTGTTCGTCAGCGTGAAAACCGTAAACACCTATCGCTACCGTATTTTTGAAAAACTGAATATCGACAGTGATGTCAAACTGACCCATCTGGCCATTCGCTACGGATTAATTAAACCTTAAGCGGTTTAAGCCTCATGGATATCCGCCGTACGCAAGCTGAACTGAACCAGTACCATCTCGGGCTATGGTACGGGGCGTATCGGCTGATAATTGCCTTCTGTTTGCTGCTGATTTATTTACTCACCACTCAAACTCTCAATCATGATTATCAGCATCCACGGCTGTATGCCGCCAGTCTGGTGCTGTATTTTATTTTTAGCTGTGCCCAGCTGCTGTATTTTCGCTATGTCCGGCACAGGATTCCGCTACAACTCACGCTGATTTTCAGTGTTGATGTACTGGTGCTCAGCAGCCTGACCTTTGCGCTGGATGGACCGAGCCTGCATTTAAGCCTGCTGTTTGTGATTGCGATTTTCGCCGCGACGTTATTGCTGGAAAAAAGCAAGGCGCTGTTCATTACTCTGGTGGCAATGATTTGTGTCACCTATCAGCATTTTGTTGGCACATTACTGGATTTTTCCTCTCTAGATCGCATCGGGCAAAGTGCCCTGCTCTCGTTCCTGTTTTTTATTATTTACCGTTTTGGCCAGATTGCCGTCCGCCGTTTCCAGATTCTGGAGCACCTGAACTTTTCTCAATCACTGGAACTGAACCGGCTAAAGAATATTAACCGCTATATTCTGGAACAGACCGATATGGGCTATCTGGTGCTGGATGAAAACTGCCATATTATGGTCAGTAATCCGGCCGCCTGCCATTTGCTGGGTATTAATCCGCTGTATGCTTTCGACAAATATCCACTGTATAAAGTACAGCCCGACCTATTTCAATTATTGCAGTTTGACCAGCTCTCTAACGGCGAAAAATTCCAGTTTGAATCGCAGCTCAGTCATTTCCTGATCCAGATTCAGGTACAAAAGCTGGTGGTGCCGCAGCAGACCTTAACCTTGCTGGTGCTGCAGGATGCACGGCAAATCAACCAGCGTGTGCAGCAACTGAAACTGGCAGCACTGGGCCAGCTTTCGGCCAGTATTGCCCATGAAATCCGTAATCCGCTGGCGGCCATTGTCCAGGCCAATCGCCTGCTGGCTGGCAGCGATACCGATCAGCAGCAGATGCTGAGCCAGATGATTGACAAGCAGTCGCAGCGCATTGACAAGATCATTGATGACACCCTGAGCATGGTTAAAAATAAGGAAACCACACCGGTGCAGATTGATCTGGCGCGTTTTATTCCGCAGCTGATCCAGGATGATCTGGCCGATCTGGCCAGCCAGATTCAGGTCAGCCAGCCCGAACCTCTGCAGATTCTGTTTGATGAATCCCAGCTGCGTCAGGTGCTGATTAACCTGATCCGTAATGCCCAGCGCCACAATGCGCCGGATCATCCGATTGAACTGCAACTTTATCGCCAGCAGGACACGGTCTATATGGATGTCAAAGATTATGGCAGCGGCGTGGCTTCACATGATATTCGCTACCTGTTTCAACCATTTTTTAGTACCGAAATTAGTGGAACTGGTTTAGGATTATACTTATCACATAGTTTCTGCGAGGCCAATCGGGCCAAGTTGCGCTATGTAGAACAAAAACAAGGAGCATGTTTCAGGATTGAATGCTCACCTGTTGACGTAAATAAATAGTTTTTTGGGGAAGTTTAGTGGAACAACCACTCGTTCTCTTCGTCGATGACGAGGAAGATTTATGCACGCTCATGCAAATGACATTGGCGCGCATGGGGATTCAAACACACGTGGCACACCGGCTGGAGCAAGCACGTCAGCTGCTGTCCAGTCATCACTATGACGCCTGCATCACCGATCTGAATTTACCTGATGGCAATGGCCTGCAACTGGTCGAGCTGATTGCCCAGCATTTTCCGCAGCTGCCGGTTGCGGTGCTGACGGCCTATGGCAATATGGAAATTGCCATTGCCGCACTCAAAGCCGGGGCCTTTGATTTTGTCAGCAAACCGATTAACCAGAAACACCTCGAACAATTGCTGGAAAAAGCACTGAATCAGCCGCTGTTTAAAGCACATAGTCAGGAAGCGGACCAGCTGGAACAGCGGATGCTGATCGGGCAATCTCTACCGATTCAGCAACTGCGCACCACCCTGAAAAAAATTGCCCGCTCGCAGGCACCGGTGTTTATTAGCGGTGAATCGGGCACCGGGAAAGAAGTGGTGGCCAATCTGGTGCATCGCCTCAGCAACCGCAGTGACGGGCCTTTTATTGCCATCAACTGTGGCGCGATTCCGGGCGATTTGATGGAAAGCGAATTCTTCGGCCATAAAAAAGGCAGCTTTACCGGTGCAGCGCAGGACAAACAGGGCCTGATTCAGTCAGCACACGGCGGTAGCCTGTTCCTGGATGAAATTGCCGAACTGCCGCTCAATATGCAGGTAAAACTGCTGCGCGCGGTGCAGGAAAAACGGATTCGTCCGGTCGGTTCCGATACGGAAATTGATGTTGATTTCCGGATTATTAGTGCCAGCCATCAGGACCTGGAAGCGTTAGTCCAGCAAGGCCGGTTCCGTCAGGATCTGTTCTTCCGGATTCATGTGATGGATATTGTGTTGCCACCGCTACGTGAGCGTGGTCAGGATATTTTATTGCTGGCCCAGCATTTTATTCAGAAAATTGCCCAGGAATGGGATATACACAGCAAAACCCTGTCAGAACGTGCCCAGCAGTTTTTGCTGGAACAGTATTATCCGGGTAATGTGCGTGAGCTACGCAATATCATTGAACGCGCCATGACCTTGAGTGATGATGATGTGATTGATCTGCCACATCTGCAGACCGCACCCTTACGCAAAATGGCACCGCTGGCCGAGCCAGAAGCTGACCCGGCAACACCGGTTACAGCTGATGCCCTGCCCGCTGCTCCGCGTAAACTGCCGGAAGAAGGACTGGAGCTGTTTCTGGAGAAAATCGAAAAAGAGATTTTGCTGAATGCACTGAATCTGACCCATTGGAACCGGACCCTGGCTGCGAAAAAACTGGGGATGTCGTTTCGTTCCCTGCGTTATCGACTAAAGAAGTTCGGGCTGGATACCGATGAATAAGGTGCGAACCCTGCGCCTATTTATGACTTAACAACAGCTCTGCAACATGGTCCAGATAATTGTCTTCTTTCATATCCTGTTGCAGTGCATAACGCTGGTTCGGTTCAATCCCGACCCCTTCAATCATTTTGCCTTGCGGGGTGTAATAGTGGGAAACGGTCATTTGCAGGGCGGTGCCATCTGACAGCGGAAACAGCTTCTGTACCACCCCTTTGCCATAACTTTTTTCACCAATCACCCAAGCACGGCCATGATCTTTTAAGGCGGCAGTAAACACTTCTGCAGCCGAGGCTGAGCTCTGGTTAATCAGCACACCGACTTTCAGGTTCTGGAATTCAAAACTCGGCAAAGCCTGAAATTGCTGGTCGCCTTCAGCGCGGCTTTTGGTAGAAACAATCACGCCCTGATTCAAGAACAGATCGGCCGATTCGACTGCCGAGGACAGCAAACCGCCCGGGTTATTGCGCAGGTCAAACAGTACCGCCTTTAACCGTGATGTGCTGTACTGTTCGATCAGTTCCTTGATTTCATTGGCAGTATCTTGCTGGAAGACTTTGACTTTAATCAGTAGTACCTGATTACTCAGCATCTGCGCCTGAATATCGGTTTCGACTTTTCTGTTGCGTACCAGACGAATCGGCTGCGCGCTTGCGGTCAGTTGCAAGGTGATATTGGAGCCAACCGCGCCCATCAACAAGGCATTGACCTGATCCTGATTGAGCTTTTGCAGTTCCTGATTGTCGATTTTAAAAACCGAAATACCATTACGCAGGCCCTGTTTGGCCGAGTCGGCATCGGGTCTTAAATTATGAATCTGCCATTGATGCTGCTGGGCATCGTAACGTAAATTAAAATCGACCGAGGCTAGATCGCCTTCGGTATATTGCACCAAGGCACGGTAATCTTCGGCATTCAGATAACGTGAATACTGGTCCAGTCCGGAAACCAGACCTTGAATGGCTTGAGCAAACAAAGCTTCGTCACTTTTTTCCGTGACATAATTGGCTTTGACCAGCCCATAAATTTTGACAAACTGCTGGATCGATTCGACCGGCACTTCCACATAGTCCTGCTCAGTGGTTTCTTCCAGTGCCAGCGGATCTTGATCTTCTGCCGCCCAGACAGGCAGGTTCACACACATCATCAATGTTGTTGCAACAAGCATGCGTTTCCAGTGTGGAACCATCCTTTCACCTATCTGTTGGCAGTTTATGGAGTCAGGGTAATTAAATTACGCCCTTGCATTTCTGCAGGAATTGGCAGTTGCATCAGACTCAGTAAAGTCGGTGCTACATCGGCCAGAACACCACCCTCTGCAATCACCGCCTGGGTCGGGCCGGCATAAATAAACGGCACCAGCTCGGTAGTATGCTGGGTATGGACCTGACCACTGTCATAGTCCTGCATCTGCTCGACATTACCATGGTCGGCAGTAATCAGCATATGGCCCTGCTTGGCCATTACAGCTTCATACACACGGCCCAGACAGGTATCCACCGCTTCTACCGCTTTCACCGCTGCATCAAATACACCAGTATGACCCACCATATCGCCATTGGCATAGTTGACCACCAACAAGTCATATTCACCTGAATTGATCGCTGCCACCAGCTCATCTGTCACTTCATACGCGCTCATTTCTGGCTTGAGATCATAAGTTGCTACATTTGGTGATGGAATCAGAATGCGCTTTTCGCCCGGATATTCATCTTCACGGCCGCCACTAAAGAAGAAGGTCACGTGTGCATATTTTTCGGTTTCGGCAATACGCAGCTGGGTTTTACCCAGGTCTGACAGATATTCACCGAGCGAGTTTTTCAGTGCTTCTGGCATATAAGCCACAGGTGCATCAATGGTGGCCTGATAACGGGTCAGCATCACAAACTTGGCCAGCTGCGGCACCACTTTACGCTCAAAACCGGCAAAGTCGGTTTCCACAAAGGCTTTGGTCAGTTCACGGGCACGGTCTGCACGGAAGTTCATGAACACCACGCTGTCGCCATCCTGAATTGCCGCAACCTCACCAATACGGGTAGCTTTAACAAATTCATCGCTTTCATCGGCTGCATAAGCTGCGTCCAGACCAGCTACGGCGGTTGCTGCAGTACGGACTGCTTCACCTTCTGTTAACAGACGATAAGCCTGTTCTACACGGTCCCAACGGTTGTCGCGGTCCATGGCAAAATAACGGCCGATCATGCTGGCAATCCGGCCTTGGCCTGGATATTGGGCAAACAGGGCATCCAGTTTTTGCAAAGAGGGCTGCGCACTTTTTGGCGGAGTATCACGGCCATCCAGAAATGCGTGTAAATAAACAGTTGCACCACGTTTCAGCGCCAGCTCCGCCATTGCCACAATATGGTCTTCATGTGAGTGCACGCCACCTTCCGACAGCAGGCCCATTAAGTGCACGGCACCGCCCGCAGCTTTGGCTTTCTCGACTGCATCGACCAGCACTTCATGTTCAAAGAAAGCACCGGTACGGATATCTTTGGTAATGCGGGTAAAGTCCTGATATAGCACACGGCCGGCACCCAGGTTCATATGGCCCACTTCGGAGTTACCCATCTGACCATCTGGCAGGCCCACATCTTCACCTGAACCTGAAATCAACCCATGCGGATGCTTTTCCTGCATAGCGGTCAAATTTGGACGTTGTGCCGCCAAGAACGCATTGTCCTCAACAGCTTCACGATGCCCAATACCATCCATAATGACCAGTACGTGAGGGATTTTGCCTGCAGTTGCATCCGTCATAGTTCACACTCTTTTAGTCTACAAATTAATCGCATATCTTACCGAATTTTCAGTTCGGACACCATGCACGGCTGATGGTTTCAACCGCGCCACACTATCGTTTTGTTCAATTGCCGGCTTATCGGGCACGTTGCAGCAGATAACCACCCACCACAAACATCAGAATAATCGGGATAAACACAAACCAGGCTGGAGATGGCGCATAAATCAGGCTGGCATAACCGAGGAAATCCTGTAAATAGAAAAAGCCCAGGCCGACAAATAAGGCAATCACCAGACGGAAACCCATCGACTGCTGGCGCAGCGGTCCAAAAATAAAGGAACAGGCAATCAGCACCAGCGCAATCAGGGCAAATGGAGAACCAACTTTTTGCCAGAAAGCCAACTGATAGCTTTTCGGCACCTGACTGTACTCATGCATATAGCTCATGAAGCTGACCAGCTGGCTGGGTGATAAATCTTCCGGGTCGATGGTGACCATGTGTACATATTTTGGTTGCAAGGCCAGCGATAAAGGCTGCGTGGCCTGCTGATCAGCAATAGCATTGCCCTCTGGCAGAATGTCCATTTGGCGGCTGTTTTGCAGTGACCAGGCGCCATCTTCGACAAACTGGCCCTGCTCGGCATTTAAGGTACCGCGTAAGCGGAAGTTATCATCGAAGTCGATGACCTGAATATTCTTCAGTGTGCCCTGCGAGTTGGCATAGTCAATATAAATAAAGCGCTGCCCTTCACGGGTCCAGTAGCCTTTGACTTCACCGAGTTCAGCCACGCTACGATGTTTCTTGACGCTTTCTGCGCGCTCGTTGGTATAGGGAATCACCCATTCACTTAAGGCAAAAGACAGCACCACCAGAATGAGTGCCGAACGCACCACCCAGCCGACAATCCGCCACAGGCTGATACCAGCGGCACGCATCACAATCAGCTCACTGTTTGAGGCCAAGGTACCCAGACCCAGCACTGCGCCAATTAATGCGGCAATCGGGAGAATTTCATACAGATAACCGGGCGCACCCCAGAGCACATGCCATAGCGCATCCAGCGCGCCATAGCCTTCTTTTAGGGAACCGAGTTCACCCAGATAGGTAAATAATACCTGTAAACCGGACAACACCGCGGTTGCCCCCAACATCGCCAGTGCGGTCGTTTTGGTCACATGCTTGGCCACTATACGACGTGCGAACATATTAAGACCTCACTCGCTGAATCTGTTTCTTGATTTTGGGTGCCAGTTTCTGTTTACGCGAGAACAGCGCCGCCGCAATGGCATAGACCATCAGCACCAGCGGATAGGCCCAGATACCCATTTCTTCTTTACTGATCCGG
This sequence comes from Acinetobacter sp. YH12112, assembly GCF_013418945.1. NCBI lineage: Bacteria > Pseudomonadati > Pseudomonadota > Gammaproteobacteria > Moraxellales > Moraxellaceae > Acinetobacter > Acinetobacter sp. YH12112. The sequence goes on from NZ_VPBA01000023.1 coordinate 28,996, forward strand.
GTTTTGACCGCCATTAACGCCACAATTAGGCTGGCAAAAATCAGCAGGGCCGGAAACAGTTTTAAATAACGTCCCTGACGCGGACTGACTTCAGATAAAGCCACGGCCAGCAGCAGTGCCACCAGAATTGAAAACGGCACAAAGATTCGCCAGCCCAGTTCACTGGCCACCACCGGGTCCTGACGGTTATCCCACAGATGCCCGATTGGCAGGGCTTCCACTTCTGTACTCTGGAATTTGGCTTCCTGATCGCTTTCCAGACGTAAGCGATAGCTGGCAAATTCAGCCTGAGAATATTGCGGACGATCCGGATAAATTTCATAACGGCGACCTTCGACCAGATCGACCACATTGGCCGGATCATTGGACAGTTCAATCCGGGTCGCCTCTTTGGCCAGAATCATGATATCCGGTTTGCCCGGACGGTCAGCACGCTGGTAGAAGAAAATATCTTTCAGATTACGCCGGTCTTCTGACAGGTCGCCGGCATAAATGGTATATGGCCCCGAAGAAATAAACTCTTTTGGCCGCACCAGATCGAAACCGGTACGGACCGCCTGATTGGTGGTCAATTCTTCAAACTGGCGAATCCCCCACGGCGCTGCCCAAACCATCAGCATGGCCTGCACCGCCAGAAATACCACCGTCATCGGGACTAATAAACGTGCCAGTTGGTTACGACTGACGCCGCTGCCGTTTAATACTGCCATTTCATGGTCGACATAAAGCCGGCCAAACACCAGCATTAGGCCAATAAAAAAGCCCAGTGGCAAAATCAGGGTTAAAAATTCCGGCAGACGGTAGCCAATAATGCTAAACAGAATCCCCGCATCCAGACGCCCCTGCGCGGCGACGCCAAAATACTTGATCAGCCGGCCACCCATCATGATCAAGGTCAATAAGGCAATCACAACCAAGGATGTCGACACAACTTGCTTGACCAGATAACGCCGAATAATCAAATTAATGCTTCCAGAAAACGAGGGAATAAAACTAGCGATAGTTTACCCGAATGTTGAAAATATAAAACCTATACTGTTGTTTCACATTGAAACTCTATTCATGAAAATGTTTCAATGGTTTAATGGTTTTAAAATTTTAAAAGGCCTATATAACGCATATGAAACTGACGATTCATCCGACATACCAAGACAATGTCACCGCAGCTGCTTTATTTATTCTGGTCGATGCCAATACCCTTCGTACAACCGCAGATCACTATAAAATCAAAAATTTAGATAGCATCACCCAGGCCGTACAATTTAAATCCGGCTTTAATGAAAGCTTAAGCCTGACAGCACAGGACAACTTGCCGGCATTCAGCCAGCTGATTGGCCTTGGTTCAAGCAGCGAATTACAGCCGGCTAAACTGGCCAAACTGGCGCAAACCATTGTAAAAACCGCACAGAAGAAATTTAGCAGTATTGCGGTAGATCTATCAGTCCTGCCACAAGAACTGCATTATATTTTTGCCTTGAGCCTGACCCAGGCCGCCTACGGTTTTGATGAATTTAAAACCAAAAAGAATGAATTTGTATTAGAGCAGATTCAATTGATTGCCACACAAAGCCCGTTAACTGCCCATCAGCTGAAATTTATTGAAGCGGTACATACTGGTCAGAATTTTGCCCGCGATTTAGGCAACCGTCCGGGGAACATCTGCTTCCCGGAATATCTGGCTGATCAGGCACTGGCACTGGCAGAAGAATTCCCGGATTTACTCAAAGTAACCGTGCTGAATGAACAGCATATGGCTGACCTGGGCATGGGTGCGTTCCTTGCGGTCAGCAAGGGTTCCGAGCGTCCGGGCCGCATGATTACCCTGGAATACAAGGCCAATCTTGAGCAGGCACCTATTGTACTGGTCGGTAAGGGTATTACCTTTGATACCGGCGGTATTTCCCTGAAACCGGGTGCTGGCATGGACGAAATGAAATTCGATATGTGCGGTGCAGCCTCAGTCTTGGGGACCGTACGTGCGCTGTGTGAATCACGCTTGCCGATTCATGTGGTGGCAGCCATTGCCGCAGCGGAAAATATGCCATCGGGCAAAGCCACCCGTCCGGGCGATATTGTCACCACCATGAGCGGTCAGACTGTCGAAATCCTGAACACCGATGCCGAAGGCCGTCTGGTGCTGTGTGATGCCCTGACCTATATCCAGCGTTTTAACCCGGCACTGGTCATTGACGTGGCGACCCTGACCGGTGCCTGTGTGATTGCGCTCGGTTCGGTGTTAACCGGTCTGTTCACACCAGATGATGAACTGGCACAGGAACTGACCCAGGCGGGCCAGCAGAGTTTTGACCGCGTATGGCGTATGCCGGTGATTGATGACTATCAGGAACAATTAGATTCACCTTTTGCCGATATTGGCAACATTGGTGGTCCAAAAGCCGGTTCTGTCACTGCAGCCTGCTTCCTGCAACGCTTTACCCGTGACTATCGCTGGGCGCATCTGGATATTGCCGGGACTGCCTGGAATTCAGGAACCAATAAAGGTGCCACAGGCCGTCCGGTACCGCTACTGATGCAATTCCTGGCTAACCGTGCAGAGCAGCATGGCTAAAGTCAGCTTTTATCTGTTTGAAAAAAGTCCTGAACGGCAAGTGGACAGCACTTGCCGTTTATGCCGGAAAATCCTGCGTGAACCACAGCGCATCTGGCTGTATAGCGCAGACCCGGCATTGCAACAGGCGCTGGATGAACGGCTGTGGAGCTTTGATGCCAGCAGTTTTATTCCACATGGTATTGATGAGCCTACGGCCCAGGTCTGTATTTCAGCGCAGTTGCCAACTGAAAATGATTGGATTGTGTTTAATTTTAACGAACAGGCTCTTGAACAGTTCGCCAAATTTAGTCACATTATCGAAATCATTGAAAATCATGAAACCGCCAAACAACTTGGTCGGGAAAAATATAAACAATATCGTCGTTTAGGCATTGAGCCGCAAACCCACAAATTATAGAACCACCCCAAAGGAGATGCAGCGTGGCATTAAATGTTGGTCCAGATTTTAAACAGCGCTGGTTAACTGCGCCTGAAGCTGTGCGTCAGACCTTTATTGATGACCTGCATCGGATTAGTGAGGTGCTGCAACCGGACAGCGACCTCAAACGCTGGGTGGAGTACGATCAGCAGCAACAGCAACAGTCCTTTCAGAAAATTGATCAGGCCTATGCCGAACTGAAAATCCAGTTAATTGAAGAAGCGCGTATTCGCCGCCAGCAGATGCTGGAGCAACGTCTGGCCCAACAACGCGCCGATCAGGCCGCGTATGCACAGGCCCTGTATCAGGATGAACTGCAACAGTTTGCCGCGCAGACCGAAACCCTGGCCAGTTTACGCACCCAGCTGGACCAGGAGATTCTGGATTACACTGCACGTTATCAAAAAAATCCGGAAAATGGCAGTTTCAATTTTGCCAAAGGCGTGCGTATAGCCGACGAGCAGATTCTGTCGGAACTCGACAGTGTCCGGGTACGTCTGGAACTGGAAGCCGAAACCCGGATTGAAGAAGCAGTACAACAGTTCCGCAGCCAGTTACAGGCCGCTGCCCAGGAAGAAATTGAATATATTTTAAAACATTCCCAATTTTCCAAAGAGACCTAAATGTCGGCCTTCTGGCGTGAAAAACCCGGTACGGTGTCAGTAAATGCAGATTTAAACCGGCCCATCTGAAAGATCAATCGGGTGTGAGGCAGAATTTCTCGCCCAAGTGTCATGAAAGTGAAATATTTTTGTCACAAGATAGTCATACTTTGAATAGCAGTACTGCTGCCTTTTAAAGTAAAAATTATTTTTATAATTAGGGTTTAAAATGGGTATCTTGACACAAATATCGAGTAAAATTGATCATCTGCATAGTGGTGAACAATGGCATATTACTGCTCAGGATTTATTAATCAGCCGTGCAGATTTCCAGTCGCTTTATATTTACCTGACCAAAGAAGCTGAAAAAGGTACATTTTCTTTAGCACCGGTTGCCGAAGCCAGTCCACGTTTAGGCGGTACCTCTGTCACAGTGATCAAGCACTAAGGTCAGCGAATTTCTCCCCGCAAGATAAAAGTCCACCCCGCGTGGGCTTTTTTGTGCATGCGGTTTCTCTGCACTGTTGCTATTAAAAAATATGCCCCAGCCACGACAGGATATTACCCAGCCCGTAACCGATGACCAATAAAGACACAATCCAGATAATACCACCGGCAATGTTATAGGCCGTAAAGCTGGCGATGGGCATATGTCCGGAACCGGCGGCAAACGGCGCGAAAGAACGGACAAAAGGAATAAATCGGGCAATAAGAATGGTTTTACCGCCATGCTTCATAAAATAGCGGTTGGTTTTGACGATATATTCCGGTTTGAAATAGCGCGAATGGTCATTAAAAAACTTCAGCCCCAAGACCTTGCCGGTATAGTAATTCACGCTATAGCCAAGAATGGAGGCCAGGCACAGCAAAATCGCCATATAGTGCAAATGCACCACGTCGGTGGTTGAACATAAGGCGCCAATGGCAATCAGCAGACTGTCTCCCGGCAGAAAAAACATAAATACCGAACCGGTTTCCGCAAAGATAATTAAAAATAAAATTGCATAAATCCAGACCCCATAGTTGTTGAGCAACACAGGCAGCCACTGTTCAAAATTTAGCAAAAAATCAATCATCTACACTTAACCAACGTAAGTTACTCTGTTTCGCGCAGCCTGAATTATCGCTAAAAATAAAAAAACAGTCTAATTTTTTCAATCAGACTGTTCTGTACAGCAGCGTCAGGACTTATTTTAAGAACCCATTTTCGGCCAGAAAGTCCATGCTGATTTTTGATTGTACCGTGGTTTCTGCAGCTTTTTCACCGAGCAGTAAACGCTCGATATAACGCGCCAAAACATCCACTTCCAGATTGACTTTAGTCCCAGTTTTCCAGGTGCCAATATTGGTACGCTCTGCGGTATGCGGAATCAGGTTCAGGCTGATTACACTGCCACGCAAATGGTTAATGGTCAGGCTAATGCCATCTACAGTCACTGAACCTTTTTCGGCCAGATATTTGGCAATTTCAGCCGGTGCAGTCACTTCAAAATATAAAGAACGCGCATCTTCACGCACCAAGGTAATTTCACCCACGGCATCGACATGACCACTGACAATATGTCCGCCAAAACGGGTGGTCGGTAACATGGCTTTTTCCACATTCACCGGCTGGCCAACTTTCCAGTTACCTAAGGTAGTCCGGTTTAAACTTTCCCGTGACACATCGGCCGCGTACCAGTTATCGCCCCACTCAATCACGGTCAGGCAGATGCCGTTGGTGGCAATCGAATCCCCCAGATGCACATCGGACATATCCAGATCGGTTTGAATACGCAGGCGGACATCACCACCGACACTTTGCAGGCTGTCCACTTTGCCCACGCTTTCAATAATTCCTGTAAACATAGTCTTTTCTCTTATTGTCTCTAGTGCTTACCACAAGGCCAGTTGGGTGCTGACACCGCTGGTATCGACCCCGCCCAGCTCGGCAAAGTGATGCAACTGCCCCAGCAACTGCCGGATTGGCGGGCCAGACTTGGCATGAGTATCGGTAATCACAATAAATTCCAGTACTCGTGCACGTTCAGACTGACGCTGCTTGCTGACCCGGTAACGCGGTACATCCTGGGTTAACAGGCTGACCCGGCCACGTTTTAAATTGGCCTGCAACAAATCCACTGCACTGATATTGCCATCGGTGGAGTAACTGGTCAGGATATAACGTGCATTAATGGTTTCTAACAGTTTCTCATACGCTTCTTTGGCGTGCTTGGACGAGTTATACGGACTCGGACGCTCTTTGCGCCAAGCACGGTCAATGCCGCTCTTAAAGCCTTTGGTATCCGGGGTTGGTAAATCAACCTGATCCCACAAGGTTAAGGCATTTAACACATGATAGTTACTGCTATAGGCATGCTGGTTATACGGCGGATCTAAATACGCCACATCCACTTCAAAACCGCTCATCTGGTTGGCCAGATGCTGGGCATCAACACACCACATTTCGGCAGCCGGACGTTTCGGATCACCAATTTCACAGAAGCGGCTTGGGGTTAACCACAACAAAGATTCAATCCGTTCCAGTGCAGTCTGGGTTTTACCACCCCAGCCATGGTGGAAACTTTTAAAGACCCCGGAGGTGTTGCTGACAAAACTGGCCGAATACAACAAAGGCGCCAGCAGCGCGCTCATCTCGACATCATCAATCGCGCCTTGCGCCTGCCAGGTGGCAATCTGCTGGCGGATGGCATCAATACGCATCCCGTTACGGCGTTTAAAGAATAAACGGTCGCGGGTCGGATCATAAATTTCATCATTGCGTGGGCACAGGTTATGCGTGACCCAGCCTTTGACTTCTGGCAAACGGTTTAAATAATCAATTGCTTTCTGATAACCGCCCAGCTCTTTAAACGCCGGCGCTTCCACACAAGCCAAAATCGCATGATTCAGCGCATGGCTATACGGTTCCCAGTCATTGGCAATTACCCGATAGCCATTTTGTCGGGCCAGACGTGAAACCACGCCTGAACCGGCAAAAAAGTCAGCGAAGATCGGGGCGCGGCCGCCTTTGTTCAGGGTGCCGGTCTGCTCCAGCGCTTCCAGAATCAGATGTAACAGACGACGTTTATTCCCCAGATAAGGAACCAGCTGATGGAAAAGATATTCATCTGTCGTACGTGCGGCGTGACGACGTTTGTGATAAACCGTAGACTCTGAATTCATAACGTCTCTTGAGAAGGGGTTAACCTTAAGCGCACATCATCACCGAATTGAGTGACGTCGCAAAGTTTAAATCGAAGTTGTTGTGCCATACGCTCAAATTCTGCCTGAAACATGGCACGTGCAGACCGGCCTAACAGGGTCGGAGCCACATAACTGATCACTTCGTCGACCAATTGCTGCTGTAAAAAGGCGGTCGATAATGTTGCACCGGCTTCAATCAGCACATCATACAGCTGATACTGCTGCACCAAAGTTCGAAGTAGTTGATCCAAAGGCTGAACCTCGAGCTGGATCACGCCCAGCGCTTCCAGCTCGGCCCGATACGGACCCATCACCATCACACTGTCCGGCTGCTCGAGCAGTTTGGCGGTTAAGGGTAAGCGTCCCTGACGGTCCAGCACCAGCCGTTTCGGCTGGGCAATGCTGCTGATGTCCTGATGTATCGCCAGCTGGCGGACATTGAGCTGACAGTCATCGGCCAGCACGGTTTCAATCCCGGTAATCACCACTGCTGAAATCGCACGCCAGTGCTGCACATCCAGACGCGCCGAATTGCCGGTAATCCATTTCGATTCACCGGAGGCCATGGCAGTACGCCCATCCAGACTCGACGCCACTTTTAAACGGACATAAGGCTGACCCGTGGCCATGGCTTTTAAAAAGCCCAGATTCAGCTGATGCGCCTGCTGTTCCAGCACGCCTACCTCAATCTGAATTCCGGCATCGCGCAGAATCTGCACGCCTTTACCGGCCACCAGCGGATTCGGATCAGGACAAGCCACCACCACTCTGGCCACACCGGCTTCGACCAGACCTTTGGCACAGGGCGGGGTACGTCCATAATGCGCACAAGGTTCCAGAGTCACGTAAGCGGTTGCACCGCGGGCGGCATCGCCGGCATCACGTAAGGCAAATACTTCGGCATGCGGCTGTCCGGCACGCGGATGATAGCCCTCACCCACCAGCTGTCCGTCTTTAACCAGCACACAGCCCACATTCGGATTCGGTTTGGTCGAGTACTGTCCGAGTCGTGCCAGTTCAATGGCACGCTGCATCCAGATTTGGTCTTGAGTTAACTCGGACATGTCACCACTCTTGCGCGTTGAGCTTAGTATTCACGTTGCTGCATTTGTTCAATTTGACGGCGGAAGGCTTCCACATCCTGAAAGTCCTGATACACCGAAGCAAAACGCACATAGGCCACATGATCCAGCGAGAATAAAGACTGCATGACAATTTCCCCGATGGTGCGTGATTTAACATCACGTTCGCCCAGACGGCGGATTTGCAGCTGGATATCACTGAGTACCGTTTCAATCTGTTCCTGAGTCACGGGACGTTTTTGCAAGGCATGCATCAATGAACGGCGCAGTTTGGCTTCATCAAAGGGCTCATTTTTACCGTCCGATTTAATGACGCGTGGCATCACCACTTCATAACTTTCAAAGGTGGTAAAACGTTCACCACAGCTAATACATTCACGACGTCGGCGAATTTGACAGCCTTCAGCTGCCAGCCGTGAATCAATCACTTTACTGTCTGCGGCGTTGCAAAATGGACAATGCATAGTGGTTTAATTGAACAAATCCAGTTGATTTGAGAGTGTAGCAAAAAAACAGGATTTTGTAGAGTTTTACGCAATATATAGAAAAAAAACAGCCCTTTTGGGCTGTTTTACACAATATATTGATTATGCTGCTGAAAGATTATTCAACCCGTTCACCATGCTGGCTTAAATCCAGACCCATGCGTTCATCATCAGATTCAACACGGATACCAATTACCAGATCAATCACTTTCAGGATGATGAAGGTTAATACTCCAGAGTACACAATGGTGGCAATCACACCTTCCACTTGCACCCACAGCTGACCCATCAGGCTAGCAGGTGCCGCATCGCCCATAATGAATTCGCTGGCAAAGAAGGCGGTTAAAATTGCACCTACAATACCACCCACGCCATGCAGGCCAAAGGCATCTAAAGAGTCATCGGCTTTCAGGGCACGTTTCAGTGCAGTAATCCCCCAGAAGCAGACCACGCCACCAATCAGCCCCATGGCTAAGGCACCACCGACGGTGACAAAACCTGCTGCCGGGGTAATGACCACCAGACCGGCCACAGCACCTGAAGCACCGCCTAATACAGAGGCTTTACCACGGACCACTTTTTCAGTCACTAACCAGGCCAGTGCGGCTGCAGCTGCGGCAACTTGAGTCACCACTAAAGCATAACCTGCTGAACCATTGGCGCCCAGCGCAGAACCACCATTGAAACCAAACCAGCCTACCCACAGCAAGCTTGCACCCACCACAGTTAAGGTCAGGTTGTGCGGTGCCATCGATTCACGGCCCAAGCCCATACGTTTGCCCAGCATATAGGCAGCCACCAGACCGGCTACACCAGAGTTAATGTGTACCACGGTACCACCAGCGAAATCCAGCGCGCCATCATTGCCTAACCAGCCGCCACCCCAGACCCAGTGGGTAATAGGTGCATAGACCACCACCACCCAGATGGCAATAAACGCAACAAAGGCCCCAAATTTCATCCGCTCTGCAATCGAACCGCTGATAATCGCCACGGTAATAATCGCAAAGGTCATCTGGAAGATCACAAACAGGATTTCAGGAATGGTGCCACTTAAGGCATCGGTGGTAATACCGGCCAGCATGAACTTGTCCAGGCTGCCAATAAAGGCATTGCCTTCGCCAAAGGCCAAGGTATAGCCAATAATTACCCAGACCAGACTGACCACTGCGGCCGCAACAAAACTGTGCGCCATGGTGCTGAGGACGTTTTTCTTGCGCACCATACCGCCATAGAACAGGGCTAAGCCCGGAATGGTCATAAGTAGGACAAGTGCTGTTGAAACCAGAATCCAAGCGGTATCACCAGTGTCTAACACGGCTTCTTCTTCAGCCGCTGCCACTTCAGGTAAAGCAGTTTCTGTAGTGATGATATCGCTTGATTCAATAAGCGCAGGTTCCACAGTATCATTTACTGTGATTTGTTCTGAAGGAGTTGGCGCTGTTACGGCTTCTTCAGCCCAAGTAACAGAACCACCCAAAAGCGCGCCGGACAGGCCGAGCGCAAGTAGCATTTTTTTCATTCGTATCCCCCAACCTAGTTTTTGTGAGTTATTAGGTACTCAGCAAACTTCGTGCCAATTACTTAAACAGCATCTGCACCTGTTTCACCTGTACGAATACGGATGACCTGTTCCAGATTCGTCACAAAAATTTTACCGTCACCGATTTTGCCGGTGCTTGCTACACGGGTGATTGATTCAATCACTGAATCCACCATCTCATCACTAATGGCGATTTCGATTTTCACTTTTGGTAGAAAATCAACAACATATTCTGCGCCACGATACAGTTCAGTGTGACCTTTCTGACGACCGAAGCCTTTGACTTCAGTGACAGTGATCCCTTGAACACCAATTTCTGACAGTGCTTCACGCACGTCATCTAATTTAAAGGGTTTTACAATTGCAGTTACGAGCTTCATGTGTGTTTTCCTTCGGCTTATTTCACCAGTAAGGTTTTATGTTCAAATTTCATGCCAAAACTCCTAAGGTCGGGGGAAATTAGAAGTTACGGCATGTGATTTATTTATATCTTATTTTATACCTTTCTCATGCACCAATCTTCAAAAAATAAACATTTTTCTGTAGAGATTTACGATCTCCGGCATCGAATAAAACCATATTTCATCTGAAACACTATAGTCTGGGCCAGAGCAATGCTACACTGCGCTTTTCAGTCCACTGGAATGGAATTTATGATGATAGAAACCTTATTACAGGCCATCTTAGAACAGGTCGATCAACCGAAAAAAGACTTAGAACATAACCTGCGTGCCCTGCTAAGCGAAGCCGTCAGCAAAATGGATCTGGTGTCCAAAGAAGAGCTGGACCGTCAGCGCACTGCACTGAATAATGCCAATCTTCGTTTAAATGAACTGCTGCAGCAGGTAGAAGCACTCGAACAAAAGATTTTGAACAAAGAATAAGCACCTTCTTAGTGCAACAAAAGACGCATAACGACCAAAAATAACGCACCAAAACGGAACATAACAACAATGTCTTTTGCCAAAATTTATACGCGGGGTCTGCTTGGACTGAATGCCCCGTCCATTGAAGTTGAAGTCCATTTAAGTCAGGGTCTGCCCTCCTTAACCATTGTCGGTCTGGCCGAAGCCGCGGTCCGTGAAAGTAAAGACCGGGTTCGCTCGGCCATTATTAACAGTGGTTTTCAGTTTCCCACCAAACGTTTGACCATTAATCTGGCCCCGGCCGATTTACCCAAAGATGGCTCACGTCTGGATTTACCGATTGCCTTAGGCATTCTGATTGCTTCCGGACAATTGCCCGAACAGGCCGCAGAAAACCTGGAATTTATTGGTGAACTGGCGCTGGATGGCCAGTTACGCCCGGTCACCGGCACTTTAAGTATTGCCATTGCCTGTCAGGCGGCCGGCCATCAACTGGTATTACCGGAACCCAATGCACAGGAAGCCGCACAATTGCCCGACTTTCAGGTGTTTGCGGCCAGTCATCTGAAACAGGTCTGTGAGCATCTGGCGCAGGCTGCGCCCCTACAGCCTTTTGCAGCAAGCTCGGAAACCCGCTTGGAACGCTATGCTTTTGACCTGGCGGATGTCAAAGGACAGCTGCGACCTCGGCGTGCCCTGGAAATTGCCGCTGCCGGTGGCCATTCCTTGCTCTTTAAAGGTCCACCCGGTACAGGCAAGACTCTCTTGGCCTCACGTCTGGCCAGTATTTTGCCGCCCCTGAATATGCAGGAAAATCTTGAAGTTGCCAGTATTTATTCAATTGCCAATACCCCGCATCGCTTTGGACAGCGGCCATTTCGCGCCCCGCATCATACCGCTTCAGCGATTGCGCTGGTCGGTGGTGGCTCACATCCAAAACCGGGCGAAATTACCCTGGCCCATTTAGGTGTGCTGTTTTTAGATGAACTGCCGGAGTTTGACCGTAAAGTGCTGGAAGTATTGCGGCAGCCCTTGGAATCCAAGGAAATTGTAATTTCCCGGGCATCACGGCAGATTACCTTTCCGGCCAGTTTCCAGCTGATTGCCGCGATGAACCCCTGCCCGTGTGGCTATGCGTTTAATCAGGATATTCGCTGCCAATGTTCCGCAGAAAGTATTAAACGCTACCAGAACCGGATTTCTGGCCCACTCCTGGACCGGATTGATTTGCATATTGATGTACCACCATTACAGGCCCATGAGTTACATGATAAAACTGCGGTGGAAAACTCAGATACGGTTCGCCAGCGGGTGATTCAGGCCTATGAACGGCAAATGCAACGCCAAGGTATGCTGAATATGAACTTAAGTCCAAAACAGCTGGAACAGTTTGCTGCCTTAGCCACTCCAGCACAGAACATGATGGATCTGGCCCAGCAGCGCTTAAACCTGTCGGCTCGCGCCTATCATCGGGTCTTAAGGGTGGCGCGCAGTATTGCCGATTTGGCCGAAAGTAGCGAAATTCAGACCGCTCATTTATCGGAAGCGCTGTCTTATCGGGCGCAGCCCAGCCCATAAAACGCGTCATTAAAAACGAGTATAAAAAAATAGCCCATTTCAAATGGGCTATTTTTTTATGTGAAGTCTTAAATTAGAATGTCTTGGTCAATGTCACGACTGCGCCTGTTTCTACGCCACGTTCAACCACATCTGGTGTGCCTGGACCATAGTCAATATCTGAACCCACCGCAGCCAGTTCTGCAGTTAAGCCTTCAACACCGGCAAAGGCATAAGTTACGCCCAATTTCCAGTCCACATAGCTGTCATCATCACCAAAAATCTCTTCATCTGCCACGGTATAGCCTAAAGCCGCCACTCCACCAAAACCGGTCGCACCAAAAGGCACGCTATAGGTAGCATTGAAATACCAGGCATCTAAATCTGCGCCTAAAAAGTCATTGCTGTAGTTCACTGCGGTGAGCAAGCTGGCATCTTTGACCAGCACATCATTAAAGCCAAGTTTTGCATAGGCTTCTAACCAGTTTAAATCACTTTCACTTGGATAAGCGTAGTACCATAAGCCCACATCCAGTAATGGCTTGCTCGCAAACCCATCTAAGGTTGTGGCATAACCGATATATGGGTCCAGCTCTAAATGGGCCGTACCGCCGAAATCGACATTCGAGCCCCACACCCCGGCATATACACCAGATGCATGTGACAGTGCGAAACCAGCTTGTACTGCAGGATCATTAAAGGTTTGGGTCAGACCACGATAACGGTAATCTGAAGTCAGCGCTGCAGTACCGCTAAACGATAAAGCAGATGCCGAAGAGTCTTCTGCTGCAGCCACGCTGAAGCTGGCAGTTACGGCAACAAGCGCCAGTGAAAGTGTTTTGATAGAAAATTTCATTGTTTGATCCCCTGCTGCATATTTCAATGCTTTTGTGTATTTGTTTCACTCACACAGGAGATAGCAATCCCTATGCCAACACTGGCATCTGTTCAAAAAGAATAATTTCAATTTTCTTTTAACTAGTTTCAACCTATTATTTTATATAAACTTTTAATATCAGATAAAAACTTAAGAACAGCATGATACTTTTTCAATCCCACTGATGTGCTGATCCTTTCGCTGCGTTGGGAGATAAACCAGATCATTTATATTTGCTTACATCATGCGCTATTTTGAGTCGCTTAATCATTCAAAAGCTTTTTGCTGCTTAAAAAAAGTGCAATCTTGCATTCCACTAAAATGCACTGATTCATGAGATAGTTCTAATCATAGCTTCAACGAAATGCATAAAAAATTCAGCGAGATAAATCTTGTATGTACGTTTTACTCCCTGTAAAGTGCCAAATTTTCCACATCTTCACACTGTCTAAAACCGCATAATCACAAATTATTTTTTGAATAAAAAGTATAAACACAGTACATTAAAGCGCGAAAATTGCCTTCCTGTTTTGAGAAGCAAATTTTCTGCAATATGACCCAGGAAGGGTGTTTTACAAGAGCAAGGATTGAAACTGTATACGCTAGCGTTTGCATTTTTCTCAAAGAAAAATGGATAAAACGGTATCTTTTTTACAAATTCCCTATAAAATTCTTCCGGTTTCTGGGTTCTTTTTAAACAAATTGAAACATAACATTCTGGATGAGGCTCTCTCCCAATGCTAAACGCGAAAAAATTAACATTAGCAGTACTGGTACAAGCTGCTTTAATTTCTACAGCTGTTGCCAGCGAGCAAAGCGAAGCTAAAGGTTTTGTTGAAGGTGCAGAAGGTTCGGTATTATTCCGTACTGGTTTTATTCACCGTGACAAAACTAACGGTGTAAAAGATCAAAGCTCTTATGCACAAACCGCAATTGTTCAACTTGAATCTGGTTATACCCAAGGCACTGTAGGCGTGGGTGTCGGTGCCGTAGGCGACTGGTCATTTAAACTGGGCAGCAATAACAACGCTGGCAATAACATGATTCCACATGACAACAATGGCGAACCATATGACCAATGGGCTCGTGGTGGTGTCAATGTCAAAGCACGTATTTCCAATACTGAAGTACGTTATGGTACCCAAGTTCTAGACCTGCCGGTATTGGCCAGCAATACGGCGCGTTTAGTTCCAGAATATTTCACTGGTGTTTTAGCCACGAGCCGTGAAATTGATGGCCTGGAATTAACTGCCGGTAAATTTACCAAAAACCAGTTCTCTGACCAGATTGCCACCGATCAAAATGATTTAGATCGTGCCATTGTGTGGGGTGCACGTTATCAGGTGAATGATCAGCTGAATACAGCGTATTTTGGTGTAGACAATAAAGACCGTTTAGAGCGTCACTATGCCAATGTTAACTATAAGCTTCCATTGGCAAACCAAAGCAGCCTGACCTTTGATTTTAGCGGTTACCACACTGATTGGGATCGTGAAGCAAATGGCAGCCTGTATTCTTATATTGGCTCGGCTGATGATAAATTCCAGAACTCGATCTGGGCGATTTCAACCGCTTATAACACTGGTCCACACAACATCATGTTGGCATACCAGCAAAATACAGGTAATGCAGGTTATGACTATAACCTGGGTGCGGGTGTTGCAGATGGTGGCCAAACCATTTATATGCCAAACTCCTACCTGTCTGATTTCATTGGTAACGATGAGAAATCTGTACAGCTTCAATATTCTTTAAACTTTGATCAATACGGTGTTCCTGGCCTGAACTGGACCAGCGCATTTGTGTATGGTTGGGATATTGATGCAAACCGTGCAGTACGTGCAAATCCAGCTGATCCAAACTCAGCTATTGTTGCTCGTGAACTCGTAGTGGATAACGCGACTGAACGTGAATTCTTTAACCAGGTGAAATACACCGTTCAATCTGGTTTTGCTAAAGATGCCAGCTTACGTGTACGTCATTCTTACTACCGTGCGAGTGATGAATACCAAGGAAGCTACATTGGTGACACCAATGAATGGCGTTTATTCCTAGACATCCCGGTGAAATTATTCTAATGTCCTGACGATGGTTTAAATCAAAAAAACCTGCACACTGTGCAGGTTTTTTTATGACGTCCTCACTAAACAAGACAGATCAGTGAGGGGGGGGGGGAAAAGCCGTATTATTTTGCAGCTTCAATCGCTTTTAATACTTCAGCTTTGGCAACGTCTGCGCCTTCCCAACCGGTCAATTTCACCCATTTGCCTGGCTCTAAATCTTTATAGTGGGCAAAGAAGTGTTCAACCTGTTGAATCAGTAACGGTGGAAGATCGGTATATTCTTTCACGTCTTTGTAAATTGGAGTCAATTTGTCGTGCGGTACCGCGATCAGTTTCGCATCAATACCACCGTCATCTTCCATGTTCAATTTACCGACCGGGCGGCAACGAATTACTGAACCTGGTTCAACCGGATGTGGTGTTACCACCAATACGTCTAATGGGTCACCATCTTCAGACAAAGTATTTGGTACATAACCGTAGTTTGCTGGGTAGAACATTGCAGTACCCATGAAACGGTCTACAAATAACGCATCAGAATCTTTATCAATTTCGTATTTGATTGGCGCTGCATTGGCAGGAATTTCAATGATTACATAGATATCATTTGGCGCATCTTTACCCGCTGGGATATTGCTGTAGCTCATGGCATCACTCTTTCACAAATTAAATTTTTTAAACCGCGTCAATTATAACGGGTTTCGGCTATTAATGACTTCGCGATTATACATTCATGACATAAAAATAGATATTTTGCTGTGCAATCACGCAGTCAGTTTAATCACCAGCAGCAATAAACAGATCGGGCAAAGTAACGATAATAACCAGATAATCGAGCGCAACGTCGCCCAGTTGGCCAGATAACACAGCCCGTACAGCAGACGAAACACCAGATAGGCAATGCCAAAGGTCATAATAATAAACTGCGGAATCACCATATATTCGGCCAGTAAAATGGCGGCAATAAACAGCGGCAGACTTTCAAAGCTGTTTTGCTGGGCAGCATTGGCACGCGCCGCCAGACCGGTAGTATTGGCTAAAAAAGAACGTGGATTTTGATTATCTTCAGATTTAAAGCCGCCAGCCATTTTTGCAATTACTGCAAATAAATAAGGCAACAGGCAGGCGATTAGAATCAGATAGACGATTCCACTAATACTTTGCATCTATTTTTTCTCGTCGGAATTCTTCAAAACTTTATCATAGCATGGTGTTTTAAGCATAAATTTTGTTAAATAGGGTGTTTTTATTCATTGTGTAGGATTCATGATGGTCAATCCTGATCAAAAAGAAATGTTCGATGTACTTGAAAAACAGCGCCAGCATCAGCTGCAAGTCGATCGGGCCTTAAAAATTGTGATTCCCATTGTGGCCTTTTTATTAACGGTCATCTGTTCCAACTTGAATATCTGGTCGACCCTGTTTACCTTTGTGGTGCTGTGGGTGGCCCTGTATGCGGTGGGAATTAAACGTCTGCCTTTATGGCACTGGGTGACCGTAATTCTGGTGTATTGCCTGATTGATAATATTTTAAGTTATGGCAGCTTCCATTCCTCCGGTTTTAGCCGTCAGTTTGGTTCGATGTTTATTTTCCTCGGGGTGATGGGAGTCGGACGTCCTTACTTCGACCGCTGGCTAATGAAAAAAGAGAATTAAAAAAAGCGCCCTTAGGCGCTTTTTTTATTGCAGAATTTATGCAGTCTTACGTAGGTCTTTACGCAGGATTTTGCCTACGTTAGATTTTGGTAATTCATCCATAAATTCAACATAACGTGGGCGTTTATAGCCGGTCAGGTTTTCTTTCGCAAATGCCAGAATTTCTTCTGTGGTCAGCGATGGATCTTTCTTCACCACAAACAGTTTTGGCACTTCACCTGATTTTTCATCTGGTACACCAATTGCAGCCACTTCCAGTACTTTTGGATGTTTCGCCACGACTTCTTCAATTTCAGAAGGATAAACGTTGAAGCCAGAGACCAGAATCATGTCTTTCTTACGGTCAACGATTTTGATGTAACCACGTGAATCCATAACACCGATATCACCGGTACGGAAGAAGCCATTTACCATCACTTTATCGGTTTCATCCGGACGGTTCCAATAGCCTTTCATCACCTGTGGACCACGGATTGAGATTTCACCCTGCTCACCGAGTGCAACTTCATTACCGTCATCATCCAGAATTGCAACTTCAGTCAAAGGTAACGGAATACCAATCGTACCGCTGAATTCTTCAGATGCTGGTGGGTTTGCAGTTGCCACTGGAGAAGTTTCAGACAGGCCATAACCTTCAATGATGTTAGTGCCAGTAATTTTCTTCCAAGCTTCCGCAGTAGAAGGCAGAACCGCCATACCCCCGCCCATCGCCATTTTTAAACGGCTATGATCCAGTTGCTTGAATTCTTCATTGTTTACAAGCGCATTAAACAGCGTGTTCACAGCAGGGAAGAATGTTGGCTGGTATTTACGTAATTCTTTCATCACCGCAGGCAGATCACGCGGGTTAGGAATCAGAATGTTCGCCTGACCTTTGTACATGCCGTATAGTGCGCACACCATGAAAGCAAAGATGTGATAAAGCGGTAAAGCACAGAAAATACGGTCATCTGGCTGGCCATCTTGTGCACCGAATTTGCTCTGGAAAATGCCATCACACTGCATCAGGTTGGCCACCAGGTTACGGTGGGTCAGTTCTGCACCTTTAGATACCCCTGTCGTACCACCGGTATATTGCAGTACTGCCGTATCACTTAGGGTCAGGCTTGGACGCTTGTAGTTGCTGATATTGGCTTTCGACATGGCCGCATTAAACTTGACATGACCCGGAAGGTCCCACGCCGGAATCTGTTTACGCACTGAACGTAAGACAAAGTTCACCAACGTACCTTTTAAGGTGCCTAGCATGTCACCCACAGAGGCAACCACGACGTGCTTGACTGGGGTTTTACCCAGAATCGCCTGATATACTGAAGCGAAGTTTTCAATAATCACCAGCACTTCTGCGCCAGAGTCATTTAACTGATGCTCAAGTTCACGTGAGGTATACAGCGGGTTTACATTCACCAGCACCAGACCGGCACGGAATACACCCAACGCCACCACTGGATATTGAAGAACGTTTGGCATCATCACTGCAACACGTGTGCCTTTGGCCAAGCCCAGACCTTGCAAATAGCTTGCAAATTTGCGGCTTGCTTCTTCCAGTTCAGCAAAGGTCAGCACTTTATCCATAAAGATAAAGGCATCACGTGAACCAAACTTCTGGAAATTACGTTCAAAGATATCAACCAGTGACGTATTCTCCGGTGGCAACTCTACAGTTTCTGGAATCCCTGTCTTTCGGTATTCTTCAAACCAAATTTTTTCCATAATGCCAATCTCTCCAATCAGTAATCCTTAGTATTCAACTGTTTTATACACTGCCGCACTTCATTTTTTGGCTTGTTTATGTACAGCAGTGGATCCATTTTCACGAATTCGATTCATATATAACGTATTTTATGTAAACAACGCTAGTCTTATCTCTGAATCAACAGTTTATTTGCTTTTTGATATCCCCGTGGTAAAAGCTGTCCCTTGGTTCCTCTCTTACCGATATACTTCTGCAAGTCATCACCTTTTAATTTTAACTGCTGTTGTCCTGCAAACACTTGAATTATTTCATCTAAATTTAGCATTGTCATGGATACAATCTGATCTTTCGGTTCAAGTTGTATCAATTTATTACCTTTACCTTTGTTCAGCACCGGTAATTCTGCCAGATCAACAATCAGTAAACGGCCGGCAGAACTGAGTAGCGCAACATGACTGAACTGCTCAATAGTTTGCAGATTCATCACGCTGGCGCCTTCAGACAGGCTCAGGAAAGCCTTACCGGCTTTGGCATTGGTATCCAGCTGTTTGGCTTGGGTTTTAAAGCCATAACCTTTGCTGCTCATGACCAGAATTTCAGCCTGATCTTCTGCCACAAACACCTGTTTAAAGCCGACCCCGCTGGCCGGTGATAAACGTGAACTGAGCGGTTCACCCAAACCACGTGCCGATGGCAGGCTGTTAATGGCTACACCATAACTGCGTCCGGTGTCATCCAGCACATAGGCACGCTGGTTGGATTTGCCTTGGGCGTGACTTAAATACTGGTCACCAGCGCGGAAATTCAGGTTTTCGGCATCGACATCATGGCCTTTGGCACAGCGAATCCAGCCAGCTTCAGACAGCACCACGGTTACCGGATCAGCCGGCAGCATGTCCTGTTCATTAATGGCAGTGGCTTCAGCGCGCTGCACGATTGGTGAACGGCGGTCATCACCAAACTTTTTGGCGTCGTCTTTTAACTCCGTAATAATCAGGTTTTTTAATGATTCCGGATTGGCCAACTGTTCACGAATTGTGGCAGCTTTGGCCTCGAGTTCTTCCTGTTCGCGACGGATTTCCATTTCTTCCAGTCGGGCCAGATGGCGCAACTTGAGTTCCAAAATGGCTTCAGCCTGAATCTCATCAATACCAAAGTGCGCCATCAGCTCTGCTTTGGGATGATCTTCTTCGCGGATAATGCGGATCACGGTATCAATGTCTAAATAGGCAATCAGCAAGCCGGCCAGAATATGCAGGCGTTTTTCAATCTTGTTCAGATGATATTGCAGGCGGCGTGTGACGGTATGTTTACGAATCTCGATCCATTCCAATAAAATCTGGCGAATCGATTTCACCTGTGGACGACCATCGGCACCAATCATGTTCATGTTGACCCGATAGCTTGATTCCAGATCGGTGGTTGCAAACAGATGGCTCATCACCGCATCGGCATCAATCCGGTTGGAACGCAGCACAATCACCAGACGGGTCGGATTTTTATGGTCCGACTCATCCCGTACATCGGTCACCAGTGGTAGCTTTTTGGCCTGCATCTGGTCAGCAATCTGGGTAATGACTTTTGAGCCAGAGACCTGATACGGTAAATCACTGATAATAATTTCATTTTTTTCAATGGTATACACCGCACGCATGCGATAACTGCCGCGTCCAGTGGTCTGAATCTTTAACAGTTCATCTGGCGGGGTAATTACTTCAGCCCGGGTCGGTAAATCCGGGCCAGGAATATATTCTGCAACCTTGCTATCGCTTAAATTCGGATTACGGATCAGGGCGATGGTGCCTTTAATGATTTCACGCAAGTTGTGCGGCGGAATATCGGTGGCCATACCCACGGCAATGCCGGTGGTGCCATTGAGCAGGATATTTGGAACCCGTGCCGGCAAGGTCACTGGCTCTTTTAGGGAACCATCAAAGTTGTCCTGCCAGTCGCAGGTGCCCTGACCGAGTTCAGACAGTAACAGGTCACTATATGCGGATAATTTGGCTTCGGTATAACGCATTGCGGCAAAGGATTTCGGATCATCCGGTGAACCCCAGTTGCCCTGCCCTTCAATAAATGGATAACGATAGCTAAACGGCTGCGCCATTAACACCATGGCTTCATAACAGGCCAAGTCACCATGCGGATGGTACTTACCCAGCACATCACCGACCGTACGTGCAGATTTCTTTGGTTTACTGCTTGGCTTGAGACCCAGCTCGCTCATGGCATAGACGATACGGCGCTGTACCGGTTTCAGGCCATCGCTGATATGAGGCAATGCACGGTCCATAATCACGTACATGGCATAGCTGAGATATGCTTGTTCAGTAAATTCTGCTACGGAACGGTTTTCTGTCGCATGATGCGCGAGGCTTGTCATAACAACCTGTAATCCTAAATTAATGCGTTATAGTTTTGACGTTCTTATGCTATGCCGCAGCCGCGGCCAGCACAAGGGTAGCCGATCACACTCTGCGACAATTTATGTCTTATGGCGTAAAAATATCCATTTTAGGCGCGTCAATCAACTGAAAAATACACAAGTCTGACTGCACGTTGAAAAACATATTCCAGAAATAAAAAAGATGCGCCGGCACAATAGCCAGCGCATCTTGCATTGTCTGTATGAGCGGCTGCTTATAAACCAATCGACTCCAGGGTCTTGCCGCGGGTTTCCTCACCCAGCAGCACAATCACCAGTGCCACGGCCAGCAGCACCGCGGTAAACATCATAAATACATAGCTAAAGCCGTTGCGCATCACCATCATCTGGGTCACCACCAAAGGTGCAACAATACCGCCCATACGGCCCACCGCCGAAGCCCAGCCGGAACCAAAGGCACGGATATTGGTTGGATACTGTTCCGGCGTATAGGTATACAGCACACCCCAGGCGCCTAGGTTAAAGAAGGACATCAGGCAACCCCAGAACACGATCATGCCGACGCTGCTGGCCTGTCCAAAGAAGTAAGCCGATACCGCACACAGCCCAATAAAGCCGGCCAGTGTGGCTTTGCGGCCGAGTTTTTCCACCAGCCAGGCCGCCGCAATATAACCCGGCAACTGCGCCAGAATCATGATCAGCACATATTCAAAGGACTGCACAATGGTATAGCCTTCCTTGACCAGCAGGCTTGGCAGCCAGGTAAAAATGCCATAGTAGGAATAGACAATGCCGAACCAGATCAGCCACAGCATGAGGGTACGGCGTGCAAATGGCCCCGACCACAGCTGGGCAAAGGAAATATTCTGTTTGGCTGCCACCGGTTTCACTTCCAGCTGTTCAATCACCTCGACGCCGCAGCGACGTTCCAAACTTTGTACTAGTTTGTGCGCTTCTTCGACCCGGCCGCGGTTAATTAAATACGGCACCGATTCCGGTACTTTTTTCCAGATGACCCAGGCATAGAGCGCCGGTAAGCCACCAATTAAAAAGGCCATATGCCAGTCAAAGGTCGGAATCACAAAATAAGACACCAGCGCCGCGCAGAGCCAGCCCAGCCCCCAGAAGCTTTCCAGTAGCACAATAAAGCGGCCCCGCACATGCGCCGGAATATATTCACTGACCAAAGTCACCGCAACCGGCAACTGCCCGCCCAGCCCTAAACCGACAATAAAACGGAAAAACAGTAACCAGCTTAAATTTGGGGCAAAGGCACAGGCCGCTGTGGCCAGACTATAAATCACCAGGGTCGTGGCAAATACAGTTTTACGTCCAATCCGGTCAGCCAGACCACCGGAGAACACCGCACCAATGGCCATGCCAACAAAACCAATTGACACCACCCAGCCTTTTTCTGCCGGGCTCATTTGCCAGTCTTCCGCCATTTTGGCCAGAATAAAGGAGATTAAACCGGTATCCATGGCATCAAACATCCAGCCCAGTCCGATGACCCATAGCAAGGTATAGTGAAACTTACCAATCGGTAAGCGTTGTACACGAGAAACTAGATCCATAATAAACGCTCTGACAGGGTGGAGAGGAAAACGCGGATGGCGCGCCTGGTTATTGTTATGACAACAGCAATCAGCTTTGATTTTAAAGACAATGACCGCTATCTGGATAGCGGTCATGCCGTTTAATTTATAGGAGATTTGTGGCTAGGAGGCATCTTTGGATGAGGCCGACTGCTCATCATCATCCTTATAAATGAATTTTGGCATTTCCAGACCAAAATAGATCGCAATTAAACGTAAGGTAAAACCAAAAATCAGCGTGGCGATAACGGTTAGTTCTAGCGACAGGCCAATTTCAATACAGACCCAATAGCAGATTACCGATACAAAAGAGATACTGGCATACAGCTCACGGCGGAACACCAGCGGCACATCATTACACAGAATATCACGCAGAATCCCGCCCGAGACGCCGGTCAGCACACCAGCCACTGCCGACACCACAAAACCGTGGCCCATTTCCAGCGCAATCTGGCAGCCAATAATGGTAAAGCCAATCAGGCCCAAAGCATCCAGCACCAGGAAGATGGAACGCAGATGGCGCATCCATTTGGCAATTAAAATGGTGACAAAGGCTGCCGCGCAGGTCAGCACCAGATATTCCGGATGCTTGACCCAGGTTAAAGGATAATGGCCCAGCAATACATCACGTACCGAGCCGCCGCCCAGTGCGGTGACACAGGCAATCAGGGTCACCCCGAACCAGTCCATGCTTCGCCGTCCTGCCGACAATGCACCTGTCATTGCTTCTGCAGTAATGGCAATAATATAAATGACCAACAGCAACATGAACTGCCCTTCTTTCACTAGGGGAATTGATGCGCGTTATCATAAGCGAAAATACGGCAAATGTTATAAAAATTGCGCACAACATTGCTTAAATTTCTTGCCCGAACCGCAGATACAGGGCTGTTTCATGGTGATCTGCTGATCGGTAGTCGGATCAAGAAAATACCACACCCTGATGTTTGACGAAATGCGACACTTCATGATGTATCTGCGGCTGGTTGCCATCCTGATAATAGGCCTTGAATTCGACCTGGGCATGGCTTTTGTCCAGCTTTTCCTGAGCACTTACGATTTCCAGTTTTAACCACTGGTTGGCGCTGCTCCAGTCCCGAATAGCGGCCACATCCAGAGCCTGCTGCTGACCAAGTGCGGTGGTTTTGACAATATAATCAATCTGCTGCAAGGCAAAGGCACTATAGCGTGAACGCATTAACTGAGCGGCAGTTTGGGCCTGCTGCTGACCTAAATGCAAAGGCTGGCAACAACTGTGATAAAACCCAGCGCCACAAGGACAAGGCTGTTCTGACATAAATATTTTCCAAAAAAATAGCCTGACAATGCAGGCTATTTTAACGGAACTGAATCGGAAAACAGGAATATTCTGAGTGCTACTCGGCTGGCGGCTGTGGCAGCACATGCACCTTCTCGATTTTATGCCCGTCCATGGTGACCACTTCAAAAATATGATCATCAGCCAACAGACGTTGGCCATTTTCCGGCAAACGGCCGAGATGGAACAGGATATAACCCGACAGGGTCGAATATTCTTCCAGCTCATTGACCAGATCACGACCGAGCAATAACGAGACATGGCGGATATCAGTCGAGCCATCCAGCATCAGGCTGCCATCTTCCAGGGTTTCTGCAACCGCGTCGAGGGTATCTTCATCCGGGAATTCACCGGCAATGGCTTCCAGTACATCAATCGGGGTGACCACACCTTCAATCGAGCCATATTCATTCAGTACAATTGCCATTTGCAGCGGCGCCTGACGCAGCTGTTCCATCACCATCAATACCTGCGCATTTTCATGCACAATCACCGGTTCGCGCAGATGTTTTTCAAAATCCAGCACACCGGTTTCAATAAATTCATTCATGACCTTATGGGTCAGCACCACCCCGGCAATATTGTCCAGCTCGCCATGCACCACAATTGAACGTGAATGCGAGGTATTCATCAGCTGGGCTTGAATGCTGTCCTGGTCTTCATCTAAATCCAGCCATTCCAGTTCCGGTCGCGGGGTCATCACCGATTTTACCGGACGCTCGGCCAGACTGAGTACACCCTGCACCATCACGGTATGGTAAACGCTGTTCTCTTCGGCAAAGACTTCATCAGCAAAAGCACGCGTGGCCAGCACTTCTTCCGGACTTGGATGTTCCGGTTCCGGCCCGTTCGGTTTGCCGCCGAGCATCCGCATTACCGCGGAAGCAGTGCGATAACGCAGGTCAGTGGTGGTGACCATTTTTTCCTGGTTTTTGCGCATGGCTTGGTTCAGGAACTCGATCATCACCGAGAAACCAATCGCGGCATATAAATAGCCTTTTGGAATGTGATAACCGAAACCTTCCACCACCAGCGAGAAACCGATCATCATCAGGAAACACAGGCACAGAATCACCACAGTTGGATGTTTGTTAACAAAGTCCATCAGCGGTTTAGAGGCCCAGAGCATAATACCAATGGCAATGATCACCGCGATCATCATCACCGACAGCTCTTTGACCATACCCACCGCGGTAATCACACTGTCGAGCGAGAACACCGCATCCAGTACCACAATCTGCACAATCACCATCCAGAAAGTGGCGTGTACCGGATTTTCTTCTTTCAGTTGCGGCTTGCCTTCAATACGCTCACGCAGCTCCATGGTGCCTTTAAACAGCAGGAACACCCCACCAAACAGCAAGATCAGATCACGACCGGAGAAGGGATGATCAAAAATATGGAACAGCGGATTGGTCAGGGTCACCACCCAGGCAATTGACGCCAGCAGAATCAGGCGCATGCCCAAAGCCAGAATCAGCCCGACCACCCGTGCGGCGTTACGCTGTTCCGGTGGTAATTTTTCAGCCAGAATAGCAATAAACACCAGGTTATCAATACCTAGCACAATTTCCAGAATAATCAGGGTCAGCAAACCCACCCATGCGGCTGGATCAGACATCCATTCAAAAATCATGGGCGATGCTCCACGAGTATCGTTTTGGCTGTGCGACAGCCAAGACCGGCTGTTTCAAAACCTGGGGAATGAAAGGGAAAAAGAAAAGAGATTAAAAGCGGCTGTTGTTGTATGGTGCGATAGTGTCCACTACCCATGACGGTTCTATTGTTGTCAAACACAATTTCAGTATAGAAAAGATTGGCGCCAGAATCACTCTTTTTTTGGCCTGGTCACGGTTGTGCTGCATGCTTTAACAATTCTTTGCAATCACACTGCACGGCGCTGGCATTGTTTGTCATATTTTTTGCATAAGCTAGAGCAGACAAAAAGAACATGTTAAGGTGAAACAAGAATCATGAATAGCGTAGTAAAAATGACTGATAATTTAAAACACCCCTCTCCTAAAACAACACAACCTTTAATTGCTTTATATTGCGGCTCACGTTCTGGAAATAAACCAGTGTATCAGGAAAAGGCCGTGGCACTGGCACGCCGTCTGGCGGAAAATGGCTTTGGTCTGGTCTATGGCGGCGCCAGTATCGGTTTAATGGGTCAGGTCGCCGATGCCGTGGTTGATCACGGTGGTGAAACTGTAGGCGTGATTCCGGAATTTATGCTGGATTATGAAATTGCCCATCATCGTCTGACCGAGTTGCATATTGTACACAGCATGCATGAACGTAAAGCCCTCATGGCCGAACGTGCCAGCGCCTTTGTGGCCTTGCCGGGCGGACTGGGCACCTTTGAGGAAATTCTGGAAATTGCCACCTGGGGCCAGTTGAACCAGCATCAAAAACCGATGATGCTGTATAACGTCAATGGCTTCTATAATGCGCTAATTGCCCAACTTGACCATGCCGTGACTGAAGGCTTCCTGCCGCCGCAGCACCGCGCCAAGCTGATTATCTGCAATCATGCCGATGAAATCCTGACTGCATTACATAATCTGGATGCCCCACAGCACGTTGCCATTTAAAGCGCTTGAACCCAAAAGTCCAGAAAGAAAAAAGCGAGCCGAAGCCACTGCTGTCCCATAGTTTGCTTTAAATAAAAAAACCTGAGTCCTAACAGTTAAAATATGAGTGTAAACAAACACTTTAACGACCAGGATTCAGGTTTTGTCACATCAGAATACCGTATTTCATG
>NZ_VPBA01000024.1:0-55398 GCF_013418945.1 Acinetobacter sp. YH12112
CTCATGAAATACGGTATTCTGATGTGACAAAACCTGAATCCTGGTCGTTAAAGTGTTTGTTTACACTCATATTTTAACTGTTAGGACTCAGGTTTTTTTATTTAAAGCAAACTATGGGACAGCAGTGATCCGGAGATGCGCTTTTTCATACTGTTGGCCTGATTACAGGTCGAATAATTTACCCGGGTTCATAATCCCGTTCGGGTCAAAAACCTGTTTCAAGGCTTTCATATATTCGATTTCTTCAGCAGAACGCGAGTATTCCAGATATGGCTTTTTGGTCATGCCAACACCGTGCTCTGCTGAAATTGAACCATCATATTTTTTCACGGTATCAAACACATACTTGTTCACCACCTGACATTTGGCAAAGAATTCATCTTTGCTTAAATCGGCAGGTTTCAGGATGTTCAGGTGCAGGTTACCGTCACCAATATGACCGAACCAGCAGATTTCAAAGTCCGGATAGTTCTCGGCCACAATCGCATCAATTTCTTTAATAAATGCCGGCACGTGGGTAATCAGCACTGAAATATCGTTTTTGTATGGAATAAACGGCGCAATCGATTCCGAAATATCTTCACGTAAACGCCATAAGCTTTCGACCTGATCCAGGCTTTGGCTGAGTACGCCGTCCAGCACCCAGCCCTGTTCCATACAGTGCTCAAAAATTTCCATCGCCTTGTCCATAATCGGTTCAAACGGCGCTTCAAATTCAAGCAATACATAGAATGGACATTCGGTTTCAAACGGACGCTGTACATGACCATTGGCCAGTACTTTTTGCATTGCCAGTTCACCAAAGAACTCAAATGCAGTTAAATCAATTTTGGCCTGGAAAGCGTGCAGTACAGGCATGACTGCATCAAAATCCGGTACACCCAGCACCATCACTTGCAGGTCTTGCGGTTGACGCTCAAGCTTGATTTCCGCTTCAGTGACGAGGCCTAAAGTCCCTTCACCGCCAATGAATAAGTGTTGCAGTGCATAACCGGTGGCGTTTTTGATCATACCTTTGTTTAAACGCAGCACATCCCCTTTACCGGTCACCACGGTTAAGCCCAGCACCCAGTTACGGGTCATGCCATATTTAATGACTTTAATGCCGCCGGCATTGGTACCGATGTTACCGCCAATTTGTGATGAACCGGCAGACGCGAAATCGACCGGGTAATACATGCCCTGCTCTTCGGCATAGTTTTGCAGCTGTTCAGTCACCACACCGGCCTGTACGCGCACCATGCGGTCTGCCGGGAAGAATTCCAGAATCTGGTTCATCTTGTCCATGCTGACCACGATTTCACCATTGGCCGCTACCGCACCCGCAGAAAGACCGGTACGACCGCCCGATGGCGTGACTGCCACATTGAACTGATTGGCAAGTTTCACAATCGCTTGCACCTGCTCAGTGCTCGATGGAAAAACGATGACGGATGGGTTTGGATCAAAGTGCTTGGTATGATCTCGACCCCAATTCTGGAGGCTGTCCGCATCAGTTTTAATACGGTTTTCACCTACAATTGCAGTCAATTGGGTCAATAACTCTGGGGTTAAAGCGACTGGAGCATTCATCGTTTGCAGACCTGGCAAGAATTAAACAAGAAGAGATTTATCCGGACTGGCGCTGTACATTTTAAAGTCATGCCAAAGCACAGTAAAAGATAAAAAACGGGCAAGAAACCAACAGCCTGAGGCTGGTTTTTGCCGTCTGGGGCTATTATAAGCGATTTTTCTGTAAAACCTGAGAAAAACCATCATTTTGATAATATAGCTTTGAAAATACAGAGTTAATTCAACCAAAAATGAATCCTGCGTTTATATTTTCTACAGAAATAGCAGACCGATCAGCCATAAATGGAATGTATCTCCTGCCCGCTCCTATGATATGATACTGCCACTAAATTTGGCCTTTGTAGCGGAGCCGTAATGAGCCAACATCTTTCACTACCTAAAGATAAAATTCGTTTCCTGTTGTTAGAGGGCGTTCACCAAAATGCCATCGACACGTTAAATGCTGCCGGATATACCAACATCGACTACCGTAAAACTGCACTTGAGGGTGAAGCGCTGAAAGAAGCGGTCAAAGATGCACACTTCATTGGTATTCGTTCACGTACGCAATTAACTGAAGAAATCTTTGAAGCTGCGAACAAGCTGATCGCGGTTGGCTGTTTCTGTATCGGAACCAACCAAGTCGATTTAAATGCAGCCATGGTACGTGGTATTCCAGTATTTAACGCACCATATTCAAATACCCGTTCTGTTGCGGAACTGGTCCTTGCTGAACTGATTCTGCTGCTTCGTGGCGTACCAGCCAAATCGGCATCATGTCACCGCGGTGGCTGGGAAAAATCTGCAGCGGGTTCTTTTGAAACACGCGGTAAGACTTTAGGTATTGTGGGTTACGGTTCAATTGGTTCGCAACTGTCTGTGCTTGCTGAAAGCCTGGGTATGCATGTGATCTATTATGATGCAGTGACCAAACTGCCAATGGGTAATGCACGCCAGGTCGGTTCTTTGGCTGAATTGCTGGCCAATGCAGACGTGGTATCGCTACACGTGCCAGACGTTCCATCGACCCGTAACTTTATGGGCAAAGAACAGTTTGCACAAATGAAAGAAGGCGCGATCTTCCTGAATGCGGCACGTGGTACCTGTGTCATTATTGAAGATCTGGCAGATGCAATTAAATCAGGTCATCTGGCTGGTGCTGCGGTTGACGTATTCCCGAAAGAGCCGAAAGCCAATGGTGAAGAGTTCGTTTCTCCACTGCGCGGTCTGGACAATGTGATCCTGACTCCACACGTGGGCGGTTCAACCATGGAAGCGCAAGCCAACATTGGTCTGGAAGTGGCTGAGAAATTTGTGGCTTATTCTGACAAGGGTATGACCCTGTCTGCAGTGAACTTCCCTGAAATTGCCTTGCCATTGACTGAAGGTAAACACCGTTTACTGCACATTCATAAAAACATTCCAGGCGTATTGTCTAAAATCAACAACCTGTTTGCTGAGCAAGGCATCAATATTTCGGGTCAATCCTTAATGACCAAAGGTGATGTCGGTTATCTGGTGATGGATGTGGATGCAACTGCATCTCAAGAAGCACTGGATATGCTGCATGATGTTGAAGGCACCATCCGTGTACGTGTTCTGTTCTAATTTCAATTAGACAGTAACACCCAAAACCACAGCCCTTGCGCTGTGGTTTTTTTATTTCCCGCTTTGAAAACAATACGCAATCCTTATTTCATGTTCTTTTGAAATCGTGCATGAGCCTTGTTTTACCTGCTGGCCACTTACGCAGTCACGACATGGAAGCGTCATCTGTTCATGCTATGCTAGCGGCTATTGATCTGATGATCGCCCTACTCTCCCAACCAGCCCATTTCAGTTATGTCGATACTTCAAAATGCGCCGCATCTCCGCGCTGTGCTGTTGTTGCTGATTGCCATGCTCAGCCTGCAAAGCAGTGGCTCCATGGCCAAGCTGCTATTTGATCAGTTTCCGATTCTGACCGTTTCAGCCATGCGGCTGCTGCTGAGCGCGCTGGTGCTGATGCTAATTTTTCAGCTCTGGAAAATTCAGCCCAAAGCCATTCGCTGGCCAGCGATTTTCAGTTACGGTGCCGCACTGGCCGGTATGAACATGCTGTTTTATCTGGCAATTGACCGTCTGCCACTGGGCATTGCGGTATCGTTTGAGTTTATCGGGCCGTTAAGCGTGGCGCTGTTTTATGCTCGGCGCAAATTCGATTTTATTTGGGTCGGCCTCGCCATTGTTGGGCTGGTGCTGTTGTTTCCTTTTGATCAGACCGCGCAGCCGCTCGATGGTCTGGGCGTGTTGTTTGCCTTAGGCGCCGGTGCCTGCTGGGCCTTATATATTGTGGCCGGACAGAAACCATCGGGTGTATCCGGGAATCATACGGTCTGTCTGGGTATGCTGGTCGGTACCCTGATTTTATTACCCATTGCCTTATGGGATGGTCTGCCTGTTAGCGTATTTGAACCAGGCAATTTCATCTATTTTATTGCCTTGGCAGTTCTGGCCAGCGCCTTGCCCTTTAGTCTGGAAATGATTGCACTTCGCAACCTGACTGCACTCAGTTTCGGTACACTGATGAGCATGGAACCGGCCATTGCCGCGCTCTCCGGTTTTGTCTTTTTGGGCGAACAGTTGCTCTGGAATCAATGGCTGGCCTTAAGCACCATTATTGCCGCCTCCATTGGTTGTACCTATACCGTGCAGCAGCGCAAACAGCAGTCCAGTTAAACGGTGTGGATCTGGCCAGACTGAGCTTCCTGCTGTGTAATGCTGGAATTTATTTTGACCGGCTACTCATCAAAATTTAAGCAAATTGCTATAATCAGCAGCATCTCCCCAATGTGCTGACACCCTCCGGTGTTGGTGGTGCGCTTATGCAAAATGCTCAACTGCTGTCGGTACTGTTCATGGTGCTGTCCATGACTTCGTACCAGATTAGTGCCTCCTTTGCCAAACAACTGTTTGAGGTGCTCGATCCGCTTACTGTGACCATTTTACGGTTGTGCTTTGCCGCCATTATTATCTGCCTGATGTTCCGTTCCTGGAAGATTATTTCCCGGCTGTCCTTTTTAAAATGGCGTGATCTGCTCTGCTATAGCGCCGCCCTGTGTCTGATGAATGTGCTGTTCTATATGTCGCTGGGCAAATTGCCGCAAGGGATTGCGGTTGGTCTGGAATTTATTGGCCCACTGGGACTGGCCCTGCTCTCGATTAAACAGCGTAGTGATTATATCTGGGTGCTTTTAGCCATTTTGGGAATTGCGCTGATGGTGCCCTGGGGACAGGCCAACAGTGACAATTTCTCAGTCTTTGGTGCCCTCTGTGCGCTGGGCGCCGGCTTTTGCTGGGCCCTCTATATTTATTTCGGGCAGCGCGTGGTACAGCAGAATATTGGCATGCATGCCCTCACCATTGCCATTAGTCTGGCTGCGCTGACCCTGTTACCCATTGGTCTGTATCACAATGCCGCGGCCCTGGTCGATACCCAATACTGGGGCAAAGCCATCGCCATTGCCATTTTGGCCACCGCCATTCCGTATGCACTGGACCTGAAAGCCTTGCAGCATTTAAGCAAGCTCAGCTATGGCACCCTGTCCAGTTTATCGCCGGCACTGGCCGCGCTAACCGGCCTGGTGTTACTCGGTGAACAGATCAGCCTGTTGCAATGGGTCGCGCTGTTCTGTGTGATGCTGGCCTCCGTGGGCGTGACTCTAAGAGCCAGCCGCAAAAAAACCATCAGCCCTTAAGCAAAAAGAAAGATCAAACAAGATGAATAAAAAAAGATGGCCAAGAGAGCCATCTTTTTTAAGTCCTGAATTTAGACCAGACTGTCTTTTTGAATGGCTTTATATTTGCCGTATTCATTTAAATACTGTTTGGCCAGCTCGGTTTTCTGGCGCTCTTCCAAAATTTTCCCGGCCTGCTGGAAAAAGCCATGTTCTTCTTCCTGCAAATGATGATGTACTTTTTCAGACAGCTGCTTGGCAATCGCCAGCCAGCC
This sequence comes from Acinetobacter sp. YH12112, assembly GCF_013418945.1. NCBI lineage: Bacteria > Pseudomonadati > Pseudomonadota > Gammaproteobacteria > Moraxellales > Moraxellaceae > Acinetobacter > Acinetobacter sp. YH12112. The sequence continues at coordinate 5,543 of NZ_VPBA01000024.1, forward strand.
CGGATTGCTAAATTCGGTTTCGGTCAGTTTTTCCAGCAGCTCATCCATTTCATGATGTTCTGCCAGCGCATGCCGGGTAATGTTCAGCCCGGAATCAGTCATCATCAGCGGAATATAAAAATAACGGTCTTCGGCCACAGCATGGGCGAATAATTCATTTTTCAGTTGATCAAACAGCTCGCGGCGTTCTGGTGTATCCCCCGAGGTCTGGATTAAACGCTCGGCCAGATCACGCTGTATTTCATGGCTTTCACGCAGTGCTTCAAAAATATTCATGTTGTTATTACCCTTTCAAATGCCAAAATTTAAACACCCGACAACGGGTTGCATCATTATTGTTAAGCAGACAGGTCAGGCTAAGCATCCACTATACGCCAAGCCCGTGCGACGGTTCCTGCAGCAATTTGTATGGGAAATTTTAATAATGAGAATGATTTACAACCAGAACATCTGATAGGCCATGCGTACAATCAGCAAACTAACCAGGATCAGAAATACAATCCGGATAAAGCCGCTGCCATATTTAAAGGCCAGACGTACCCCGACCAGAGAACCGGTAATATTAGCCAGTGCCATCATCGCCCCGACCATAAACAGCACATGCCCCGTGGGAATAAAGAAACTCAGCGCTGCCAGATTGGTCATAAAATTGGCAATTTTCGACAAGGCCGAGGCATGTAAAAAATCGACACTTAAATAGCGAATAAAAAAGAAAATAAAGAAGCTGCCCGTACCTGGACCAAAAATTCCATCATAAAAACCAATCAGCACACTGCCCAACGCCGCCAGGAGCAACATTTTGCGGTTTAAAGTCTGCTGCACATGCAGCTGGCCAAACTGCTTTTTCATGAAGGTGTAGATGGCAATCACGATCAGCATCAGCAGCATAAAGGGCCGCAAAATATCGGTCGGAATCATTGACACGCAGGCTGCGCCAACGAAAGAGCTGAGAAAGGCACATAGTCCAATCACGCCCAGCAATTTCCAGGACAGCTGCACTTTGCGTAAAAAAGAAAAGGCCGCCGAAGCAGTGCCACAAATGGAAGCCAGTTTGTTGGTGCCAAACACCGTGGCCGGCGCCAGTTGCGGCATTGCGCCCATAATCGCCGGAATCTGGATCAGGCCGCCACCACCAACCGCGGCATCAATTGCACCGGCACAGAAGGCAAAAATCACGAGGCTGATGACGATTTCAATATCCATATCGGGGCAATCCTGTGGCCTCAGTGCAGATGAAAATTAGAGATTCAAGACCCGTTTTGGTACCAGACGTTTTTTATCGGTAATTTCCGCCAGCCCTAAACATTTCTCGCCCTCAAATACCAATACCTGAGTTGCCGCCGCATGGTCAATATTACTTTCCATGCCGCGACAAAAATATTCGGCCCGGCCTTCTGGCACCTGTACCTGTGGAAAATGCTCAATCGGGGCATAAACCGGCAGCAACAGCGCTTCACGCTCGGCTTCGCTCAGGCTTTCCAGATAGTCCAGGGTGTAGCTTGGGATCAGATCAAAATGCCCGGTCTGAATACGGTGCAAATAGGTCAGATGCCCATAGCTGCCGAGCGCCTTGGCAATATCTTCACCGAGTACACGAATATAGGTACCTTTGGAACAAGTCACATCCAGGGTGATACTATTGTCAGTAAACCCTAGCAGCTCCAGCGCATAAATACTGATGGGACGCGCATCCCGTTCAATTTCAATGCCTTTACGGGCCAGCTCGTATAAGGGACGGCCTTCTTTTTTCAGCGCTGAATACATCGGTGGCACCTGCTGAATATCGCCAGTAAATTGCGTCAGGACGGTTAAAATATTTTCTTCAGTCAATGCCGGTACCGCAGCCTCTAACAGCACTTCACCTTCAACATCACCGGTGGTGGTGCTATGCCCTAAAAATACAGTTGTTTGGTAACGTTTTACTGAGTCTAATAAATAATGTGAAAACTTGGTTGCTTCACCTAAACACACAGGAAGTAAACCAGATGCCAATGGATCTAAAGCCCCTGTATGCCCTGCTTTCTGTGCACGAAATAACCAGCGGACTTTTTGTAATGCCGCATTCGAGCTAATCCCTAAGGGCTTATTTAACAGAAACACACCGCTAATATGACGACGCTGAATTTTAGGAGAAGAGGCTTTCATGATAAAAATCAGACCAAATTTTAAATTGCCGCCATGGTAAAACCCTGTGCAAGTATTTACAACGTTTGTGACAGTGAAATCTATTAATGACGCTTCGCTGTGACCTCATCTTGTACAAAATATCTATTTTATTGTTGAGATTCAGTCGTTACCATGCCCTTTAAAGCAGTATAAAAATGACCTGTTTGGCTATGTTTTTTATACTGAAATTCACGCATGATGCTGCGTTTTTAGAACTAGATATTTTTTCATTATAACGAATAACATCACCCCATTTAGGTGCATAGGATATGCAAAAAAATAAATTATGGATGCTCTTGGCAATCATCATTGTGGTGATTGTCAGTCTAATTCTTTGGTTACGCCCAACACAAAGCACACAGTCCAGCAGCTCCACTGAACAGCAAAACAATGCTACACATCACGGTACAAGCGAGGCTAATTTTCAAGCTGGTTTGCCAAGCTATGCCAGTCATAGCCAACAAGACACTGAAATTAACTGTCAAATGCAGCTCGATGCTAGCAATCGCCTGATCGTCAATGAACAAACCCGCAACTGTTTTGAATATTTTATTACCCAGTTTGGTGAAAAGACCTTAGAACAAATCAAACAAGACTTTAAAGGCTATGTTAGCCAAAACCATCAAGAACCAGCACTATCACAAATTTTAGACTTATGGACACGTTATCTCGACTATCGCCAAGCTTTAGGGGAGCTGACACCACCTACAGGGATTGATCAAGAAGACCCTGCTTACTACCGCAGCATTTACACCAATACGCAAAATCTGCGCAAAAAATACTTTTCTAATTATGAAATTGAAGGATTATTTGGCACAGAAGATACGTACCACGAATACACACTTGATCGCATGCAAGTTCTTGCTGACAAGAAATTGAGCGAAGCTGAAAAAGCACAACGGCTAAAAGATTTATTTGAACAACTACCCGAAGATTGGCAAGAAAATCTAGAACAACTGAATAAATTGGATGATTTGCGTAAACTCACTGCAGACATTAAAGCCCGTGGTGGTTCAAGTGAAGAAATTCGCCAAATGCGTCTGAATCTGGTAGGTCCTGAAGCTACACAACGTTTAGAAAACCTAGATAGCGAACGTGCCAACTGGAAATCTAGCGTTAATAACTACTTAACTGAACGAGATGGTATTATGAAAAGCGGCATGAGTGATGCAGCCAAACAGCAAGCCGTACAAAAGCTACGCCAACAACACTTTAAATCACCAGAAGAACGCTTACGTGCTGAAACGTTTGAGCAAGTACATGATCAAGGAGGCAAACTGCCCTTTGCAGATTAATTCATAACTTTAAAAAAGGGACATAAATTGTCCCTTTTTTGTATGCAAATTTTTCTCAATTAAAGTGCAGTTTTTCAAATTCATTAAAAATCAAAGCGCTAAATATTTATATACATTTGTATATAAAACAATATTTTAGCATTCATCGAAATGCTCGTTACTGTCCCAAAATGACATGGTTTTTAAGCCCTAGCATGAAAAAATAACTGCTCCAAAAACAAGCACTTTTTATTTGTAATAAGTGGCTTAAATAACATGCCCTTGCGGATGAGCATCGGCTAGAAAACAAGAATATAAAACATAGGAATTGTTTATGAAAACCTTCATAAGAACAACACAGGCACTTGCTTTGTCGACTCTAGCGATTGGGCTCAGCATGCATACTCAAGCAGCAGGTAGTGCAAGCCAAGTAACAGCAAAAGTCACTTCAAATTATGCGAAAACCAAATACCCAATTTTAATGGTTCATGGCTGGCTCGGTTGGGAACGCATTGGTACCAATACCATTGGTTTAGATTATTGGTATCAAATTCTGCCAGATATGGCACGCAATGGTTCTACTGTATTTGCAGCTCAGCTTTCACCTGCCAATACTACTGCACATCGTGGTGAAGCCCTCATTGCCCAAGTTGAAGATGTCATGGCAATCACAGGTCAACCAAAAGTGAATCTGATTGGTCACTCGCATGGCGGCCCTACAGTCCTTTATGCAGCACAAGTAAAACCAAATGCAATTGCTTCAATCACTGGGGTTGCAGGAACTTATCATGGCTCTAAAGTTGCAGATGACATCCAAAATAATACGCTGACCCGTACAGCATTTAATATTCTAGGTGATTATATTATTGGACCATTAATTGCCTTAGGTCAGCTCAAACCTGAACTGGAAATTGACTTTGATGCATCGATGAAGTCCCTCACACAAACAGGTTCAAAAACCTTTAATGCAACGGTTGCACAAAATGCCGTGAAAGATGGCGTTTTAGCAGCGACTGAAAACTGTAATAAAAACCTAAAACCACGTGACAGTAAAGGCATCTATTACTATTCATGGACAGGTGTGGCGCAAGCGACCAACGCCTTAGACATTGATACGATTTTAATGCAACTTGGGCCATTGTCGTATGGCAGCAAAGACAATGACGGCATGGTGGCACGTTGCAGCGCCTTCATTGGTAAAGTCATTAAAGATGACTACAAACTTAATCACACCGATCTTGCCAACATGATGTTTGGCTTAAAAGGTCTATTCGCACCAGATCCTGTCGCGATGTATCGCCAACATGCCAACCGCTTAAAACTACAAGGTTTATAAGCAAAATGCCTTTATATTACGCGATATAAAGGCATTGTTTTTTTATTGCGCTCGCCTCAGGATGAACAATGAAAATATTTCCATTCTTGGCATTGGCTTTAGGGGTGGGTGCAATCTCATCCACAAAAGCCAGCACTGCCTTACAAGCCTATCAAGCATCTTTTGTACTCTCTAGCTATGCGAAAACGAAGTATCCCATTGTCTTTGCACATGGCTTTGGTAGTTTGCTCGGGCATAGCATGAATGTTCTTACTCAGAATCAATATCCTGTTGAGATCACCGCGGCTTTAGATGCAATGCATCCAGAAAAAATACAACGCTTTAATGCGCTGTATGGTTCGAGTGCTATTCCGAAAGATTGCAACAGCCAAGGCACTAAAATCACATCAAATGGGATTCATCATTACTCATGGATGGGCAATCGCCAAGTCACCAATGCAGTCGATGTCATTGAATCCACCGTCGTTACCTTGGGTGGTAGTTTCCTGAAAGGCAGCCCCAATGATGGTGCATTGCCTCTTTGCAGCGGACGCTATGGACACATTATCCGTCAAGATTATCAACATAATCATTTTGATGAAGTGAATCAGTTCTTCGGCATTATTGGCACTTTTGCACAAGATCCTGTGGCCTTGTATCGCCAACATGCCAACCGTCTTAAATTACAAGGTTTATAAACAAGCATTACATATATCCAACCATAAACCTACGTGGATTGTTTAGATTGAAATCAGGCTGGGACTGCCTAAAACAACAAGAGGAAACAACAATGAAATATGGATTAATCACTGCTGCTTGTATCGCAGCCATGACCATGACGACGGCTCAAGCCAACAGTACGCAAGCCAAACAATATACTGCCAAAGCATCGACACAGTATGCCAAAACCAAATATCCAATAGTATTTGGTCATGGTATGGCAGGTTTTATTCAAATTGGTAGCGATCCTTTCGGTTTAGATTATTGGTATCAAATTCTGCCAGATTTAGCGCGTAATGGTGCCAATGTTTGGGCAACACGTGTTTCGCCATTTAACTCTTCAGAAGTTCGTGGTGAGCAGTTGAAACAACAAGTGGAAGAAATTTTGGCGATTACCGGCGCACAGAAAGTCAACTTAATCGGCCATTCACATGGTGGACCAACGATTCGCTATGTGGCAGGTGTCATCCCAAATAAAGTTGCATCTTTAACTTCTATCGGTGGACCACATAAAGGCTCACCCGTTGCCGATTTAATTTTAAAAGCTGAAAGCACTGTTGTTGAGGGTCCATTGGTAGGTGGCGTGAACCTTGTATCCAAAGCCATCACATGGGCACAAGGCTTAGATCCAAATAGTTTCCCTCACAATTCACTTGAAGGTGGACGCAGTTTAACTGCTGCGGGTTCCGCAGCCTTTAACCAAAAATTCCCAATTGGTATGCCAACAACGAGTTGTGGTGAAGGTAGCTATCAAGAAAAAGGCATTTATAACTATTCGTTCACAGGCGTAGGTCAAGTGACGAATCTACTAGATCCTGACTCTGCGCTCAAAGTGACTGCACTACTGATTGATGGTGGCAAAAACAATGATGGTTTAGTGTCGCGTTGCAGTGCCAAATTCGGTAAAACCATTCGTGATAACTACAACTGGAACCACCTAGACGAAGTCAATATGGTCTTTGGCTTAAAAGCCATGTTTGCTCCAGACCCTGTGGATGTTTATCGTCAACATGCGAATCGTTTAAAACTACAAGGGCTATAAAGCTCAACTCATTAAAGCCCTGCATTGCAGGGCTTTTCTTTGCGTTCATGATTGGGATATTGCATGAAAATTAAAACAATATACTTCACCATAGCTGCCCTACTCTTTAGCTCATTCGGTACTGCTTCAAATTTACAAAAAGCACAAAGTAAAAACGTGATCCCTAACTATGCCAAAATGCAATACCCCCTCGTATTTGCACATGGCATGATGGGCTTTAATCGCATTGCTATGGATGTTTTGGGCATGGATTATTGGTATCAAATTTTGCCTGATTTAGCACGTAATGGTTCAACCGCTTTTGCTGCCCGCATGTCCCCTTTTAATTCATCAGAAGTTCGTGGCGAACAATATGTCGAACAGCTCTAAGAAGTCATGGCAATTATGGGTGCTAAAAAACTCAATTTAATTGGACATAGCCACGGTGCCCATGCAGTGCGCTATGCAGCAGGAGTCATGCCACAACATGTCACTTCTGTTATGACAGTCGCTGGCGCCAATCAAGGCTCAATCGTGGCATCGGATGTGATGAAATTTGCCAGTCAAACTGGTACCTCTGATTTACTAAATACCCTGATTAGTAGTTTTGGCGCTGTGATTATGTGGGCACAGGGTTTGGATGCACATGCTTTTCCACATAACGCTTTAGCTGCAGGTCATAGCACTTCTATTGAAGGCACCGCTGAATTTAATCAACGTTTTACGCTTGGGCTATCTTTAAAGCATTGTGGTGAAGGCAAATATAACGATCAAGGCATTGCGCTATATTCAATAATGGGCACAAACAAATGACCAATGCATTAGATTTCAGTGATGCCGCGATGAAGGCACTGGATTTGATCTCTGCTTCTAAAGCAAGTGCAAATGATGGCATTGTCTCCGTATGTAGTGCGAAATTTGGTAGAACGATTCGAGATGATTTTCCATGGAATCACTTAGATGAGGTGAATTTATTGTTTGGTATCACGGGTATCTTTGCGCCAAACCCTGTCGATGTCTACCGTCAACATGCCAACCGTCTCAAGTTGCAAGGTTTATAAAATTTAGACATAAAAAAATGCGCCAAAAGGCGCATTTTTTCAATTCGATAAAACGTAAAATTACGCTTTACGAGCTGGTAACTTTTCACGGATACGTGCAGCTTTACCAGAAAGTTCACGTAGGTAGTAAAGTTTAGCACGACGAACGTCACCACGACGTTTCACTTCGATTTTAGCAACGATTGGAGAGTGAGTTTGGAATACACGCTCAACGCCAACACCGCTAGAAATTTTACGTACGGTGAACGCAGAGTTCAGACCACGGTTTTTCTTCGCAATGACAACGCCTTCGAACGCTTGTAGACGCTCACGGTCACCTTCTTTAACTTTTACTTGAACAACTACTGTGTCACCTGGTGCAAAAGCTGGGATGTCTTGTTTAAGCTGAGCATTTTCAACAGCTTGAACTAAAGGATGCTTACCACTCATGGGGTATCTCCAATATGTGTGGGTCAGAAGAGGTCTGAGATCCACTGGGGCTAGAGGCTAAAGCGCATAGACCCGATTAACTTTCCCTTTATGCTTGACCGCTTCAAGACATAAAGAGCCTATTTAAATACTCAGTCTAAAGACCAAGCTTTTTATTGCGCCCGAAGCATAAATTAAGATTTATGTTCTGGCAAATCTTTTAGCCATTTTTTCTGCTGCTTCGTAAGCTCAACTTGTTCAACCAATTCAGGTCGACGTGCAAGTGTACGCTGATAACGCTGCAAAAAACGCCATTTTTCAATATTGGCATGATGACCTGATTTCAGTACCTCAGGCACATCCAAACCTTCAAAATGGTCAGGCTTTGTGTATTGTGGGCAGTCTAACAGACCATCCACAAATGAATCTTGTACATGGGATTGTTCATCAGACATGGCACCCGGAAGTCTCCGGATAATACTGTCCAATAACACCATCGCAGGCAGTTCACCGCCCGATAACACGTAATCCCCAATCGACCATTCCTGATCGACATATTTCTGGATTAAACGTTCATCGACACCTTCATAACGGCCACACAGCACAATTAATCCGTCATATTGGACAAATTCTTGTACAGCGGGTTCATTTAAGGTTTGACCTTGTGGTGACATATACACCACGGGTACGTTGACCGCACCTGCTTCATGAGCAAGTTCTTTGGCACGGCGGATTGCTTTTGCCAGTGGCTCAGCCATCATTACCATACCGGGACCACCACCAAATGGACGTTCATCCACTCGTTTGTAGTTACCCTCAGCATAATCGCGAGGATTGATACAATGAATTTGCATCAACTCACGTTGTGCTGCGCGCCCGCTAATACCGAAACGTGTAATCGCTTCAAACATTTCAGGAAAAAGCGTAATGACTGCAAAAAACATCGCAGACTCCCGTATTTCCAAAAATATTAGTAATCTACGCCCCAATTGACATAAATACGACCTGTTTCGAGATCAACGCGTTGTACCACATCTTTATGCCATGGAATCATACGCTCTTCGCCATCGATACTTTCGGCAGTTGCGCGAACCACCATCACATCGTTAGCACCTGTTTCAAACAGTTCGTGGATTTGACCGAGATTGACTTCCTGTTCCTCATCATCCAGACCTAACACGGTTAGACCCTTTAAATCAGACCAATAATACTCGTCCACGCCCGGTTGAGGCAGTTGCGCTTTTGAAATCCAGATATTTGCGCCAACCAGACCGTCTGCTGCAGTGCGATCGCTCACACCTTTTAAGCTGACAACCAGGCCTTTGCCATGTGGTTTCCAACGTTTTACATCGACAGTTTGCCAACCTGCTTTGGTCTCAATGTACCAAGGCAGGTAGTCAAACATGTTGCTCATAGGTTCTGTATTGGAATAGACCCAGAGCCACCCATTTAATCCATATGCTGAACGTAACTGTCCAATCTGAATACGATCTTCGGGTACATTCTGTGTTGGTGTCATGGGCTACCTACTACTTAATTCTTTAAAATTATGCAGCAGCTGCAGCTTTCTTCGCTTGAGCAGCTAAAGAAGCAACACGTTCAGAAGGTTGAGCACCTTGTGCTACCCAGTGAGCAAAACGGTCAGCATCTAAACGAAGTTTTTCTGCTTTACCTTGCGCTGTAGGGTTGAAGAAACCGATACGTTCGATGAAACGACCGTCACGTGGATTGCGGCTATCAGTTACAACGATTTGATAGAATGGACGCTTTTTAGCACCACCGCGAGTAAGACGAATAACTACCATGATACAACCTTATAGTTTTTACGGATTATCCCTGTACCGACCATCGATACATTTCAAACCCCTTTCATAGAGGGCAGTATTTTACGCGAAGTTTGCCCTGAATGAAAGATCAAAAAGTGTTTATCCGCAGTTTTGAATTTATTTTCCGTTCCATGGTTCACATGCACCCAAAGTTTTTTCCCAGCATTGTTTGCCGGTACTATCCAACGTTAAATTTCCAGAGTTATTCATTTGTCCTTGAGGGGTAGCTGTCAATGTCCAGCTATGTGTTGGATCACTTGTTGTACTGGACAAACTTAACTGATAAGTAGCCTCACCCGATTTATTAATGCTAGTTTGACCATACACTTTTGCTAAAGTCGCACCATAAAAGGAACCATTAGCTAATTTGTAACTAGCCAACCTTTGTGCAATTGCTAACAATTCAGATTGCGCTTCAACTCTTTTGGTTCTCTGTACATAATTTTGATATGACGGATAAGCAATAGCTGCTAAAATTGCAATAATTGCAACCACGATCATTAATTCAATTAAAGTAAAACCCTGTTTTTTTACCATTGTTCTACCTCAATTCCAGTACAAGCAGTATAAGACACATTTGAATTTGCCGTGGTTTTACAACGAAGTCCTGTACTTGTTAACAATAATGTATATAGCTTTCCATCTGATAAATCCAATGGAGTCGCTTTCATTGACCAAACCATTCCATTATCCGTAGTAAGTAAATTTTCAGTAGTCGTCCGGCTAATATCCTTTAACTCAATTTTATATTTGGATGTACCTACATTAAACACCCCACCTGGTACAAACACTTCAGGCATAGCAGCTGTCGCACCCGCATATAAATATTTGGGATCAAATTTTTTATAAGAAAAATTTTTAGCTTTATGTCTCTCTAATTGATCAGCTAATTTCAACATTTCTTGCTGAACTTGGGCCGTTAGATTTTTGCGAATAAAGCTTTGATAGCTTGGTATTGCTATCGCAGCTAAAATCGCAATAATCACCACTACGACCATTAACTCAATTAGAGTGAATCCAGATAATTTACGCATTACCCTCCCCCTTGCGCATATTGCTCATACCAACGGTTCGGAATAAGTTTCAAAGCACCACCATAGTTTTTGATTTGTCCTGATCCACTACCAGTGACACCGTCTTTTTTATCTTCATTTAATACAAAGATAGAGCGTTTATTTGGATCGCCATCACGACCACCACCAATAATAGGCTCACCAATACCTGCACCTAATGGAATATAAATATTGGTTTTACAAATACCGTATGGCAAACAAAAGCGCTGTAATGCTGTTTCTCCTGCTACACCTGCACTACAACTTCCCGTTGTACCAGGTTTAGAAGAATCAAAAACAGGAACATATAAATCACTTTCCATTGCAACTAATGAGCCCAAACTTTTTAAAATTTGCTTATTCTTAGTTGATGTTTCTGCTGTTCCAGTAGCACTAAGTGCCTCTTCCTTATTAAATAAATAGTACCAACCACCATTTCCCGATGAAGAGTCTATTTTCGGACGTTTAATATTAGTTGGTGAATCATTATTATCCACACGCTTATCCAATAATTTTAACTGACTTATGGCTGTTGCACTATTTGCACCTAAGGTACGAGTAACAAAAGCAGACGTTGGATATTTATCTGAATAAACATCATAGTCATAAATTGCAAACACGCCATCAAAATCATCAACTCCGGACACAGGTGTAGCATGTCCATGTAATGGTTGACTCTTATTACCAGAAGCAAAACTAACTACGGCAGTCCCCTCCGAATGAATCGTAAAAGTAGGGGCATTATAAAAACGCTTACGAGTCGCACTTAGATCTAATATTCGATTAACTTGTGATTTGAATCCACTTGTAGAGGGTGAAAAATCAACGCGGAAAGCTTGACCTCTTAAATCACCAAAATATAGATGATCAATTAAGCCATCATTATTACGATCTACAGTTTTTATTTCACTGACAATACTGTAATTCATATTTACGTTGCTGCTATTACCAGCCAATTTCAGATTTTTTGTTCCTGTCGTTGTTGTTGATGCATTATTACCACTGACTGACCAAAGTAAATCACCATTGTCGGCATCAAACATATATACGCCGGCACCAATTTTATTGATTTGGTCGTAATTAGCATTTTCATAACCAGCATAACCGTTACGTTTGACTTTAACTAACTTTCCAGCAACAGTTGTAGTTGTATATTCTCCATCACCATCAGCATCCATCCCGGTAGTACTTCCAGCATCATATCCACCACCAACAATCATGACTAATTTTCGCGTACCAAACCAATTCACATACGCAAGCGTAGGCTTAGACCAGCTCTGGCCCATATATTTCAGCTCATCAATCGTTTTCGATTTAGTTACACTACCATCCAAATAATGTACCTGTTTATTATTTGGATCAATGTGAAATTTAACTTTAGGTGAACTCATGTCTGTTAGGTCTAATGAGTAATAACTTCTCCCACCCATTCGCAACCCACCATAAACCCATTGTTTTCCTTTTAAATTAATGGTTTCATCTTCACCAGCATCATTCTGAATTGTGCGTGAACCACCATCTACTGTAAGTTTCCCATTTGAGTCAGAAACATATACTGTATGTGCAGTCCATTCTCCATCTATACCGTAATACAGTTTATTTTTTCCACCAGTATCAGCACCGCCATTAAGTAAAAAACCTTGATTCTGTAACTCAATCATTTCTTTAGGGATGAAAGCAAATACTTCGTTACCTTTATCATTTTTTGCATCCAGCACATGTAATACACCTTGGGTGCTCCCAAACAAGATATAGTCATCTCGATTTGTTGTATCAATAGTTGCGGATGCACTTGTTCCAGTAACTGTTGGTAATCCAGATTGGGTTAAAAGTACAGGTTTTGAATGTAATATTGCACCAATCTGCGGCAACTTACCTGTTATAGATTTAGTTGTTAAATCTTCACCTGCAACCGCATTCTCATAGCCAAGAAGTCCCATTAGTGCTGCACGATAAGGCGCAGAACTATTCAAATTATAAGCTGTTGTAATTGCATTAAACTTAGTTTTTTTCTCAGAATCATCATACCAACTTAAATTTAAATTTTGAGAGACTATTCCATTTTTATAACTAAAATCTGTAAGTAGGAGTCTTTCTTTTGGCGAACGGTCAGCAACATAGCCTTGGACTAAATTACTTAATGCCCCTCCTTGAAAAGCAGTTTCATTTGAAGTTGGTACATATGCCGAGTTCTTCCACAAGTCTGCTACATTCTTAATTTCGTTGTTTTGCATTACAGGATTTGAACCTGTAATCGTACCTGGATAAGATCCAGAGCGATTCCCATATAGTGACCCAAGAACAGCATGATATTTTTTTAAGTTGCCATACCAAGTCCGTTGTAATTCAGTTGTCGCAACTTTAGGTACAAATTGTGGAAAATAACCGTATGGTTGGATCGTATTACTATTCAGTGCATCGATTGGTAAGGTAGCATTACCAGTACTAATACCAGGAATATTCGTTTTAATTTTCCCTAAAAATGACTCAATACTTTCCACAATATCTTCTGGGTTTTGACCAGAGTACCACCCCCCTTCTCCCAAAGTACCCCAATCCATTGCATCCAATACGTCGTTTGTTGGACTAGAGCCATCAAAATCTTTACCGAACCCGACGACAGCTGTCATGATTTTAATACCCGCAGGATTAAGATCTGGGTCTAATAGTCGTTGGGTAAAACGCCCGACACAGTTCCAACTATGATTTGAATTATAGTATCCTCCACGCAACCCTAATTTGCTGCTTGTAGTTGCTGTACAAGACCAGCCATTGTTATTGCCACTTAACGCACTAGACATCATACTTGATGCGGTACTAGATCCTGTATTCGGTTCTGGACGACCATCTGTTAAGAAATAAATCCCTTGTGCACTACATTCTTTCAAATTTGGATTCAGTTTTTGTGCGCTAATCGAACTAGGTGGGGTGTAATTCGTGGTGCTATTTCCATATGTGCTATTATTGGTACGAGTACCCATTAAATAAGCACCCGCCTCAGCATAAGCAAAAGGAGTAGGGGTTCCACCGTTTGGCGTTAAGCCCGCCACAATATCTACTAAATGTCTACGGTGTGTTTGCGTTACACCATTATGCGTATATACTTCACTCAATTGCCTAGCTGCTAATCGAATTTGTCCTTTGTTACCTGCAAATGTTGCAAGTCCAATATACACTTCATCCGCCAAAGGTTCGATTTTATTATTTAGATCTGAATAATCTCCTAACAACACCTGCAGCAAACCCACCTTGAGCTTACTTAAACGATGCATGGTAACTGGACGAGAACCATATCTACATTCATAAACAGTAATGCTTTTCGTCCCTTTTGAACTCGCACCAGTCAAACCAATCGTAATTGTTTTATCTGATCCACTCCAGCTACTTGGACAAGATCTTGTACTCGAACTTGGTGAATGCGTTGAAAAACTTGTGCCAGCACTATTTGATGCATAGTCCACATAACGCATACTCCCTGAAGTATCTAGCATAAACAACATGGTCGTTGCACCTGCTGCTGTAGACGGTGCTGTATAAATATCAATATCACTTGCACCCACACTGCTACAAATCAGTGCTGTAATAGATGCCGACAATATTGATAATCTTGCCTTAGTTAAGGCAGTATGATTTAAAATTTGCTTCATATTCATTTTATTTCTCCTACCTTAATTCACTTGGCGCAACTGATATTCCATTTCTTGACTACTATATGGAACATTCAATTTTGATAGACAATCAGCAACACTATCTTTGGTTACACCATCTACAACCACATTAAAACTCGGGTAATTCATCACACACTTATTAATTTCATCTGCAGACGCTGTAGATAAATTTGGTATAAAAGAAGTAGCATTTATAATAATGGTTCCGATATCTTTACCACCATAGGTCTCTGAGTCACTTCCTTCATACATATGACCCCAATCTTTACGTCCCTCGAGGATAGAACGAGCCCCGATACGAGTCACCACAGCACCACGATCCGAGGTAAAATCAGTAGCCTTATTCACTTTACAGTAACCATCCTGCCCCATCTCATTTTTTGAAATACTAGCCCCTTGCCAATAAACAAGACTGGCTTTACCTAAATTATATTTATCGTCTTTTTCACTTTTTCTTAAACAATAAACCAACTCTTTGCCCTTATTTTCAGGTTTATTCACATATCCGATCATTCCGTTATCTAATTGAAGCTTTGCAATTTTAACTGCATCATCAGCATAAGATTCGAGCTGAAAGAATACAGCGTCCGAATTTTGTACCAATAAAGCTTGAGCCTGCGCATTCGTTGTAATATTAAGTGATGTTATTGCTCCACGAATAGCCCAAGTACCAATGATTGTGATGAGCAAAAGTATGACCAAAACAAAAATTAATGTATTTCCTGCTTGTTTATTTTTCATCATGTTCACTCCGCCCGATTTTCCACACCAAACCCATTGCGTAAAGCGACTGTTTGGGTAATAACTTGACGTAAATATTTACTTTTATCTGGATCTGTTAATAACTCTTTATTTTGCAAATCTAACACCGTAAATTTAGTCAATTCTGTGCCATTTGCCACGGATTCAGGTGAGCGAACCAAAATACCCAATTGAATAGACACAATTTGTGGTTTATCAATTAACTTTATATATTCAGATGGAGAAACATAAAGAAAATCATCCATCACACCATCTTTGACTGGATTATCCCGAGCAACCCCTAATAACACACGTAAATGATCGACATTTGGGATCAGCATTTCACCATCACCAGATAAATCTAAACTCGTAGCAGAATCACCTGTATATACCGTCGCTTTGCAACGCAATGAAAGTGGTCTATATTGATCAGCAGTTGCCGCTGCCTTTTCTTCCTTTAAAAAATAGCGTTGTACAACGAATTGATTTGGTAAAACTTTCACACCTTCACAATTAAATTGACTACCAATTGTATTTTTATATTGAATTACAATTTGATCACTCTTAAGGTTTTTAAAATTACTAGGACCAATGGAAGATTTAGTTAACAAAGCATTTATGGTTTCAGCATCTGTCATTGTCGCCTTGCTTATATTTTTATTATTAAAAACAATACCACCATGCAATGTATCTATTGTCATTGCTGCACTATTTGAATCTATGTTCGCACGACGTAAATCTCTAACAATGTAATCTATCCCAAACAAACCGCTATTTTGAATATTCGCACTACTTTGTTGAAAGGCTAGACTTTGATTTGCATTAATAAAGACTTGTATTGAGGCCGCCACAATAAGTGATCCTAAAATCAAGGCGATCATTAATTCTATTAAGGTGAATCCTCTTTGAATATTCATGACCCATATGCCTCCATCACTAAGCATTTAGCACCTGCAACATATACACCCGACACCATACAATTTGCCTGACTGGTCGCCGTAATCGCTGTGTCTCCCCAAGCAACATAAACACATTGACGATCCCCTCCGTGGCAATCGCTAATTATGATTGTCATATTCTTTTGTTTCGCTGCTCCTAATAATTGTCTTGCATCAAAAGTTGCCATCTCAGCTCGTGTACACATAGGTGTATTTGTAACAGAAGCACCACTATTATCCGCTCTTATGCAATTTTTAGTAGTCGCATTTCCAGGGGCATTAATTTCAGATTTATATTTACTAAGCTGTGTTCTATTTACGCGAATTTTTTCCGCAAGATCTCGTGCGAGTGTCATTGCTGCTGTCCTATCATTAGCTTCTTGTATCGCGTCGAGTGCTCTAAACTGTAAAGCAGCAAAGCCTAGAACAGCTATAGCTAAAATAACCAGGGAAACAAGGACTTCCATTAACCCAACGCCACGTTGACTTTTCATCACTTACACTCCCCAATTAGTGGTTTATTTTGAATACGATCAATCACTCCACTCTTAAAGATTTTTATAGATTTAATTTCTGTTAATTTTTCATGACAAATCTCGAATACCAGTTCTTCAGTATTATCCCATTCGATAATTGTTTTCGGGTTAGTCAATGGATTTTCAGGAATTTCCTCGTTAAAATCCGGGTTTGGTTTTTCCAATTTACGAATCGATGTTGTGCGTTTTTTCGCCAAACCTGTTGGTGTAAAAGTAATCCCTTCTGGCAATCCTTTAGCAAGCACATGTACAGTTGACCTTGTCGTATCCCAATAGAACTTATCACCAGTATTTTCTTGATTCTTAAATTCTAAAGAAATATCTTTGCGAAGTGAAACGGCTGTTCCTCGAACATTTGACAATGTCATCGCCAAATCTCTCGCCTCCGTCTCCAACTGTTTCTTGTACACCAAAGGCATAAGATTCGGAGCCGCCATCATCGCCACAATCGCCAGCACCGCAATCGTGACCATCAATTCAATTAAGGTGAACCCGTTTTCTTTTTTTCGCATACTCCCCCCAAGACACAGACTTTGCCCTATTAAAAATAGTAACCAACAACTTTACAAAACCCTCACACTTCAGGATAAAAGGCATAAAAAAGCAGATAACCGTCATTTAACGGTTATCTGCCTATTTTTAATCAGTTTTTTAAAGTGTTATATGCTTCGCAGTTTAAGCCTGAGTTACAGGAATACGTAACTCTTTCGGTAAACTAAAGGTAATGTTCTCTTCACGACCAGCAAGCTCGGCAGGTGCGGTTGCCCCCCAGTCCTGCAAACGCTGAATCACCTGTTTAATTAAAATTTCTGGAGCAGACGCACCGGCAGTCACACCAATTTTCGTTTCAGGATTAAACCAGGCCTGATCCAGCTGATCGGCATTATCGACCAGATACGCCTGTTTACCCATGCGTTCGGCCAGTTCACGTAAACGGTTCGAATTCGACGAGTTTGGCGACCCGACCACCAGCACTACATCACACTGACTGGCTAAATCACGCACCGCATCTTGACGGTTTTGGGTGGCATAACAGATATCATCTTTACGCGGCCCCTGAATCTGCGGGAATTTCTGGCGCAAGGCATCAATCACTTTGGCGGTATCATCAATCGACAGCGTGGTTTGCGTAACAAACGCGACTTTTTCAGGATGACGCACGCTTAAAGCCGCAACATCTTCTTCATCTTCCACCAGATAAATTTCACCACCATTTTTCTTGTCATATTGACCCATGGTGCCTTCCACTTCAGGATGGCCTTCATGTCCAATTAAAATCGCCTCGACCCCTTCGCGGGCATATTTGGTCACTTCAATATGTACCTTGGTCACCAGCGGACAGGTGGCATCAAACACTTTCAGGCCACGGCGTTCCGCTTCCTGCTGGACGGCTTTTGACACGCCATGGGCACTAAAAATCACGATATTGTCGTCTGGCACTTCATCCAGCTCATCTACAAAAATCGCACCACGCTGACGTAAATCATCGACCACAAACTTGTTATGCACCACTTCATGACGCACATAAATTGGTGGATTAAAGCATTCAAGGGCACGATTCACAATCGCAATTGCACGGTCCACACCCGCACAAAAACCACGTGGATTAGCCAATACAATTTCCATAGAACCCTCGATATTCATTTCAACTTTTGCAGACAGATGCGAAATTAATGCAAACAAATAGATGCTTAACTATTTTGTTTAAGCCAGCTCTGCTCTAAAATAGAGAAGATATTTTATCATATCAGGAAAAATATCATGTCGGGTCTCTTGTTTGTCGTTTCTGCAGCTTCAGGAACAGGCAAAACATCCCTTGTTAAAGCCCTGCTTGAACGTGTCAACAATCTGCACGTTTCTGTTTCCCACACGACCCGTGGTCAACGTCCTGGCGAACTGGACGGCGTTCATTACCATTTCACCCAGAAACAGGATTTTATCGACCTGGTGCAACAAGGCGGTTTTATTGAATATGCCGAAGTCTTTGGCAATTATTATGGAACAGCCCAAGCCACGGTCAAAGAACAACTGGCCAAAGGTCACGATGTCCTGTTGGAAATTGACTGGCAAGGTGCGCAGCAGGTGCGCAAACTTTTTCCTGAATCGAAACAGATTTTTATTTTACCGCCAAGCCAGTTTGACTTGCGCCAGCGCCTGTCCAATCGCGGCACCGATGCCGTGGATGTGATTGAACATCGCTTAAGCTGTGCGGTGGAAGATATGCAGCAATATGTCAACTTTGACTATGTGATTATCAATGATGACTTCAATAAAGCGCTGCATGATTTAGAAGCCGTGATTATTGCCAACCGTCTGGTGTTAAGCCAGCAGGCCAACCGTCATCAGGAGCTGATCCAGAAGCTGATTACCCCTACAGCACCCTGATTAAAACTTGAGTCTTCAGGCAAAGCACCTTATACTGCACAGTCTGTTTAAATTTACCATTCAAACGAGAACTCTTATGGCACGCGTCACCGTTGAAGATTGTTTAGACCATGTAGACAACCGCTTTGAGCTTGTACTAGTGGCAAGCAAACGCGCGCGTCAATTGGCACGTCAAGGAATTGAACCTACCGTTGAGTGGGACAACGATAAACCTACCGTTGTTGCTTTACGTGAAATTGCAGAAGGCCACGTTTCTAAAGACATTTTGAAACAACGCGATCAGGACTACCAAGCCTCTAGCCTTGACCTCGCACTTTCAGCAAATAACTTGAATTTAGATGGTTTTTCTTTCCAATAAGAAAATACATCCTGAAAAAGCCTAGTTTTTTACTAGGCTTTTTTATTATTTGAACTTTAATATTTGCGCAATAACCGTTATAACATAAGCATCGGAACTCGTAATTACAACGAGCTTTTATTTCGATATTTTCGGTGAAAAAAATTGACAAGTCATGCAATATGTTTTTCATTAGAAGATCAGTTTTTGTGATTGTTACGAGCATTGTAGTTAAAGGTGGTATATGCCAGGCGCAGAGGTCAGCCAAGCCAAACAGCAACTAAATATGATTATCGACGCTTACTTGAGTGAAAGCGATAGCGAGCGCGTGCTTGCGGCCTGTGACTATGCCGATCTGGCGCATGATGGCGTAACCCGTAAAAGCGGCGAGCCTTATATTCTGCATCCGATTGCGGTCAGCTGCATTCTGGCGCATATGCGTCTGGATGCCGAAACCCTAATGGCGGCGCTGCTGCATGATGTGATTGAAGATACCGAATTTAGCAAAGAAGATATTACCGAGAAATTTGGCCGGACCGTGGCCGAACTGGTCGATGGTGTGACTAAACTCAGCCATTCCAGCGATAAAGAATATAATAAAGCCGCGTCCTTCCGTAAAATCCTGCAAGCGACCCTGCAAGACCCGCGTGTGATCATTATTAAACTGGCTGACCGCTATCACAATATGACCACGCTAGATGCCTTGCGCCCAGACAAACGCGCCCGCATTGCCCAGGAAACTTTTGATATTTTTGTGCCGATGGCGCGTATTGTCGGGATGAATGAAATGGCCGACAATCTGGAGCATCTGTGCTACCAGAATCTTGATCTGGATATGTTCAACAATGTTCAGGCTGCCCTGCTAGAAACCAAGCCGAAACGCTGTGAATATCAGGCCAAATGGGAAAAGAACCTGGCCGAGCTGCTGCAATATCATCAAATTAGTGGCCGGATTAAAAAGAAAAATAACAATATCGAACTGCTCCGTTATTTCGTCAAAAACGACATCGACCTGCAAGAGCTGACTCACAGCCACGCCTTTGAAATTATTCTGCAAAGCATTGCCGACTGTGACCGCTTAGCCGATATTTTACGTGAACATTTTCAGGTGCTGCATTTTGCCGATCATATTCGCCGTCCGTTACCGGGTGGTAACCAGTCACTGATGCTGCGTCTGAAAGGTGAAGAAACCACCTTATCCTTAACTATTCAAACCGAGCTGATGCGTAAAGCGGCCCGTTTTGGCGTGGTTCTCGGTGAAAATGCACCACAAGCCTGCCGCTCGGCGATTCAGGCGTCCATGCAAAACCTGAACGTGCTGATTGATGGCGCCTGTGCCAAAACCACCTTTAGCGAACTGCTGGATTATCTGCATCAGGAAAAAATCTGGGTTTATACCCCGCATGGCCATCTGCATGAATTACCGCAAGGTGCCACCGCGGTGGATTTTGCCTATTCAGCCAGCCTGTTCCTCGGCAACCATGCGGTCGGTGCGAAAATTAATGGAGAAATCAAACCGCTCTCTACCCCGCTGACCAGCGGTCAGGTGGTGGAAGTGATTACCGATGTTTTAGCGACGCCAAACCCGGACTGGCTCAGCTTTATTAATACCCAGAAAGCGCGCCGTGCCCTGCAAAACATTCTGCGTGATCAGGATATTGACGAGCAGCGTCTGGTCGGTGAACAGGCCCTTAACCGTGCCTTAAAACTGTTTAACTGTTCGATTAAAGATTTAAGCGAAGACGACTGGATTAACCTGCTGCAATGGCGTCATATCGACAGCAAAGAACGCCTGTTCGAACAGATTGCAGTCGGTGACCTGTTACCACAACTGGTGGCCAACCATCTTTATTCACAGGACAGCAGCTCGGAAGTTTCGGATCGTCTGATTCAGGGCACCGAAGGCATTGATGTTAAATATGCGCATTGCTGTAATCCGGTACTTGGTGATCCGATTCAGGGCCATTTATCCCGCCGGGGTTTAATTGTGCATCGTGCGCGTTGCCATAACCTGCTGCATGAACAGCATCTGCATCCGGAAAATATCATGCCGCTACAGTGGAACTCGGATGATATCGATGACGTCAGCTTCACCGCCTATTTATGCATTGATATTGAAATGAATGATGAACAGATTTCTGACCTGATCTATCAATGCCGTAAAGCCAAAACCGGGGTAGAAATGGTCCGTAGCCACGATGCCAAGACCTATGTCAATATTGTGGTAAATAACCGTAAACAGATTGCCCAGATTATTCGCGACCTGCGTATGCATTTCGGTTTCCCGCGGATTATCCGTCTGGAACTGCCGCCCAATATTGCCGAAACATCCAAAGCCTGTTAATCATGATACGATAGGCCTGAGCCTGCCCGGCTAATCGTTTATGCTGTCCATACTTATAAAAGGAGAAATCGATGTCCCGCCAAGTGATCCATACTGAAAATGCGCCTGCTGCCATTGGTACATATTCTCAAGCCATTTTAGTTGGCAATACCGTGTACCTGTCAGGACAGATTGGCCTTGATCCTTACAGCATGGAACTGGTTGAAGGCATTGAAGCGCAAATCCGCCGTGTTTTTGACAACCTGAAAGCCGTTTGTGAAGCCGCAGGTGGCACGCTGGCTGATATTGCCAAACTCAATATCTACCTGACCGATTTATCTAATTTCCAGTTGGTGAACCAGATTATGGGTGAATATTTTGCCCAGCCATATCCAGCACGTGCCGCTTTAGGTGTGGCCAGCCTGCCAAAAGGTGCACTGGTTGAAATGGATGGCGTGGTAATTATTAATCAATAACTTAGCTGTACAAAAAAGATACCATCGATAAGATGGTATTTTTTTATTCAAAAACCCAATCACAACAAATGAATTTTCAAATGATTTTTATTGACAAACGATAATAATTATCAATAATATCACTTATCTTATTTAATTCTTCATGGTTGTATCAATGTACGTTTGCTTGTGCCGTGGTATTACAGATCAAGACATTAAAGACGCCGTAGCGAACGGTGCTGAAAGCTATCGCGAAATTCGTGACCTGCTCGATCTGGGAACCTGCTGTGGCCGCTGTGCCCCTGAAGCACGTGCCATTATTAGCGATGAAGTGGCCGAACTTGCTGGCCGTCTCGCAGTTGCTGCCTAACTCCAATAAGAATAAATCCTTCGGTCCGTGGGCCGACTCTCCTCCCCCGCTTCTGACTCAAGCGGGTTTTTATTGCCCGACTGGGCCTTGCTGCCGAATCGCATTGATGACGATTTTCATTTGCTGTTCAATAAATTACTCGCCATCCTGCATCATCTTGTTTAAGATAAAGCTCTAGATTGCCTTAAAACTGTTTAGGGCAGAAATTGTGAGATGGAGTAGTGCAATGAAAGGCAATCGTGAGGTGATTAATCAGCTGAATCAGGTGCTGTATCATCATTTAACCGCTATTAACCAGTATTTTTTACATTCACGCATGTTTAATGACTGGGGCATTGAGCAACTCGGTTCGGCGGAATATAAAGAATCAATTCGTCAGATGAAACATGCCGATAAAATTATCGAGCGGATTTTATTTCTAGAAGGTCTGCCGAATCTGCAACATCTGGGCAAACTGTATATTGGTCAACACACCGTTGAAGTGCTGAACTGTGATGTCCGTAAAGTCAAAGAAAATATTGAAGCCATTCAGAAAGCCGTCGTTTTGGCTGAACAGGAAATGGATTATGTGACCCGTGATCTGGTTCAGGAAATTCTGGAAAAAGAAGAAGAATATCTGGACTGGGCAACCACGCAACTGGATTTAACTGAATCTGTCGGTATTGAAAACTATATTCAGAGCCAGCTCTAAGTTCAATTAAAAAGATGAAGCGTACAAAAAAGACCGGAGTTCCGGTCTTTTTTATGGATTGAGCAATGTGTTTCAAATCCCAAACAGCAGCCTTAAAAATCAGCAGATGATTTATGGTTCTGGTCTGATTTCTGCCCCATCCAGCAAGCTGTCATAATCCACCTCGACCTTGCGCAAGACCTTTAACAGCTCCAGCTGCTGTTTGGCTTCTGCTTCATAACCATTAAATGCCAGCACCCGGGCATATTTAAGCAGGTCATACTGGGTTGGATAGTTCAATACAATCTCATGAATCTGCTGTAATTGCTCTGGGCTTTGCTGGCTATACGGATTCAGACGAATCCAGGCAATGCGGCGGTTAAATTCCTCGAGCAGATAAATCTGATCCTGGTTGGTGATTTTTTCCGGTGTCTTTTCATAACGCACCGATTGATTTAGCTTCGGTACCATCAGCTCATAATCACGATAAATTAGCAGCAACAGGACTAATCCCACGCCAAAGCCAACTCGCATGAATATTGGCGATAACTGCACACTAGCATTTGGACGTTGCGACTGCACAATCCCCAAGATAAAGCCGGCGGGGAGCAGGAAATAGGCATAGTTCTGCGGGAATTCCAGCATGGCATGAATCAGGAAGGCACCGAGCATCAACAGACCAATCACCGAAATGGTCGAATTCACCTGCCGATGCAGCTGATAACCCCAATAGGCCAGATAAGCCAACAAAGGCAGGCCAATCAGCAGACCATTCCAGAGCAGAAGATCGAGCACCACATTGTGGGCGCTACGAATCCATACCGGTCCCTGGAAAAATTCACTAATCGTCGTGTAAGCGACACTGGTCTGATGCCAGCCATAGCCAAACCAAGGCTGATGGCCAATTGCGTGTAGCATCTGCTCCCAGATTGCCAATCGTGACATATCCCCTGTGGCACGCTGTACCACATCACGAGACTGGACCGCTATATCTGCGCTTTGTGAGAGTAGTTGACTTACGGAAGGTGCAATAAAGATCAAACCAACGAAAGTTGCAAACCAGAGCGCACTATAGAACCATTTCAGGCGGATATAGCCTTGGTATTGCTGGTAGCAAAGATAAGCCAGAATACACAGCGAGGCAACCCAAGAGGTACGCGATTGACTTAGCACCACCCCGCTTAAGATGACCAAACCAGTTACAACCAAAAGTGCTGTTTTCAGTTTCTGTTTTTCATACAGATATAAACAGGCCATGAAGGACATGACCAGAAAGGTCGCCATATTGTTCGGTTGGGCAAAGTTGGCATAAGGACGCTGGCCAGTGCGGATGTCTACCATAAACGGGAAATACTGGTCGATGGTCAGCCATTGGCAAATGGCCATAAGACCAGTGATCGTGCCGACACCTAAAAAGACGAAACTCAAACCTGTAAATATTTTTTCTCGCTGCGCGGTATCTAAAGTCAGGTTATAACCCAGTACAATCGCCAGCCAAAAACCAAAGATATACAGGCTGCTAAATAGCGCTTTGTCAAAAAAGAATAGCAAACCATAAGCCCATTGGATGAATGGGATAGCGCTTAAGGCCAGCAAAGGCAGGCTGATTTTAGGGAGAATTAGTTTTTCTTTTAGGAAAATAGCCGCCAAAGCGAATAGTGTAAAAAAGGCATATAGCTCACCGGTATAAGTGACCCAGGGGCGGTAATGAATGGGAAGAAGCCAGGCAAGGGAGATTAGAATAGCAGCCAAAAATAGCAATGCAGATTTCATAGGAAAAACAGAGTAAAAAACTGACTCTATCTTATATTTTTTTTGTTGGTTTGACGTCATTGTTGGTGAAGTTGATTTAAATAAAGTAGATTTAAAATTAGATTCGCTATAGGATGAAAAATTCGTAAAATAAAAAGCTTACATGGTTTGCATTGACAATTTTGGGTACACTGTTAATAATTAAAAGAAATATCTTCTAAGATGTTGACTCTTTCGCTATAGCGACACTTCATGGTTTTTAGGAGTTTAAATATGAAAAAATATAATAATTTCCGATCTAAACAACGAAGTTTCTTAATTGGAATGAGTTCTTCTTTTGATTTTACTGCAACTCTGAATACTCGAAATTTCCAGATTGAGCATCAGCCTAAGTATGGGCAAGTGCATGATGCGCGTGCAATCCGTCAAGACATGCAGCAAGTGGGTAAAGATTTTCAAAAAGCGATTTCATCTTTTGAGTATTCCTTACCATGATGCAGGAACATGAGCCACCTAAAGAAAAAGAAACCGCACCTTCGCATATCACTGAAAGTGAGGTTCTAGCACCTGAAGAACAGAGTTTATTACAAGAAGTCGAAAGACATCCTAAAGTAATTTCTATACTTGCAAGTCGCCATCATCAAGGCCCCTTACCCGCTCCTGAAGATCTTGCCCATTACAATACAATTATACCCAATGGTGCTGAACGTATTATGAGAATGGCAGAAAAAGAACAAGCCCATCGAATCGAATTAAATAAAAATGAACAAACAGGCAAGTTTGAATATTTAAAGGCAGAAACTGCGTTAAAGTCTAATGGGCAATGGTTTGCTGTTGGTACGATACTTTTGTTTGCCATTCTTTCAGGTATGTTTGTGTATCATGCACAATATGTCTATGCTTTTTGGATTATGACCGGATCTTTGGTCGCCATCGTTGCTATTTTTGTGACGGGTAAATATATTGAGCGTAATCAGTCAGATGATAATGAATAAAATAGTACCGCAGATTTCATAGGAAAAAATAGACTAAAAACTGGCTCTATCTTATATTTTTTTAGGCAAGATGATAGTGCTTTGTGTGGCAAGTTTGATTGGAATTCCGCCAGTTTTAAAATGGGAGGATCCCATGGGGAATACTTAAATTCCCCATTTTTAACTCAAGAAATTATTCCCACGGTCTTAAGTCTACAATTTTGATCACTTCGGCTGTTTCTTTCTTCATTAAAACCACCATATCGACTGTATTGGCTTTTAAAGGTAACCATGCATCCGCATTTGGATATTTTTTCAAGATTTCTTCAACCCTAGCCTCATTATTGAAATGTACTAAGTTATTCAGATTTTGAGTTTTTAGCTTTATCTGATTCTGCATATTCTCCAAAGATTGATAGTATTCAGGTCTTTGGCTCAAAGACACACCTCCAAAGACTTCATCAAACATCACTTTTTCTCTTAGCTTAATATCTTCAGGGTATTTAACAGCGACATAGTTTGGCGACAACCCAATATTCCCTATTTGTAGGCTCTCATTGCTAACAATCTCATTTTTTCGGACAAGTTCAAAACGATCAATATTATAAACAATATATACTGGTCGGCCTTTTTCAATGCTATATAAGCCATATACCAAGGCAGCTACTTGAATCAGAATAATGATTGTTAAATCTATTTTGAGAGTTTTCTTACTTTCTTTATAGACAATAAAACCAAGGATTGGGCCAACGATAACATCGATGATCAGCATCATTAAAAAGATTTTTGTTACACCAACAGCCTCTGCTAAAGGTGCTGGATACCATAATTTAAATACAACAAGTAAAACTAAACTTGCAATAAATGCCGATATTAATAAATGCCCAAGAAAAAATTTAGCCCTTTTATAATTTAATTTCATTTAGAAGCCCCTTGATTCATCCATTCAAACGCTAGATTTGGTTGTACAATATATAATGAATTCCATGAATACCGATGTTCATGAAGTTTTTCTATAATGATGAGTTGCTCCTTGGCTTTTTCTATGTGACCATTCAATGCCAACACTTGAGCATAACGATATAAGGCTGCAGCAGATGAAAAACGATAAGCTGCTTTTCTCACCTCCTCTATCTCCTCTAGACTCATGTTTGAACGAGGTTCAGTTCTAATTAAAGCAATATGCGCACTAAGCTGGGTTAACATCTGGATATCTGGTGTTCTATGCTTCGCTGCAATAAGACCAATATTTAAAGACTCATAGCGTGCTGATTCTATATCTTTTTCAATTACTCGATATTCACTCAATATTTTTACAAACATTAACAAGCACAAAAGACTGATACTCAATCCTGAAAAAAATGAAATAGGAATATATCTTGTATTTATATTATCTGTATCGGATTGAATCAAACCTAAGATCAAACCTGTCGGCAATAGAAAAAATGCGTAGTGCAATGGAAATTCAAACATCGCATGTACGATCACTCCCCCCACCATTGCAAGCATAAGGAAATTTTCTTTACAAAATGCTTTGTCTATATATTTAACTAACCAAAATATCAAAAATAAGCTAATTAATCCCCCTAACGGAATACCAGTCCATACGAATATATCTAATATTAAATTGTGAGTATGCTCCATCCAAACTAATGATGAAAATTCCAAAGTCGTTTCGACTTGAGCGACACTCACTTGATTCCAACCATAACCAGACCATGGTGCATTACCAATGGCAATGAGCATTTCTTTCCACATCTCTAAGCGATGAAATCCAGATACTGCTCTATTGAGAGGATTAATAGCAAAGCCTAAGCCTAAGATTTTAGAGAGAAAAGGAATAATGATTACACTACAGACAACTAAGTAAAGTACTCCACTAAATACCCACCAAGATTTAATATTTAATCTCGCTGATGAAGCTTTCCACCACCACCAAATACAGAAAAAAATCAGATAAACCCAAGGAGTTCTGGACTGAGTTAAGGCGATTGCAAATAAAAAAACAGCACTGAGCAAAGCTAAAACAGAAGCATTAAATACCTTGGCTTCATACAAATAACAAGTAGAAATGACAGCCATAACCAAGAAAGTGGCAAAATTGTTTGCCTGCGCAAAATTCGCATAAGGTCTACCACCCGGAGTTAGATCTACGACAAAAATCCCATGCCGTTCAATCATCAACCACTGCAATAACTGAATGTAAACAGAAATAAGTGCGACCAGCAAAATAAGCCAACAGACAATCTTAAAACTATATTTTTTGTTTTTATCATCCTGACCGATAGTATTTCCAATCATTAATGCAATAAAAAAACCAAAGATATAAATTGATGCAACCAGCGCATCCCCTAAAAAATATATTTTTTGAAAGAAAAATTGTAATAATGGAACACTTGCAATAATCAAGAAAGGTAAATTGATAGATGAGATGAACAATTTCTTATAATGGGCAACTGCATAAACCAATAGCAATAATAAGCTCAGAAATATGGAAAAATCACCATGCGAACTTGCCCATGGAAAAATATGATTTGGGCTCAGCCAAGCAAAAGATGCACACAGCACCGCAAAAAGTATCAATATTTTTTTCATCAATATCATCTATAAAAAAAGAGGCTATACAGCCTCTTTTATACAATTCTTAAATTAGAACTGACCACGGCATGAACCTGGTAAGTATTTTTGTGGAATTGTTGTACCTGCAGCTGAGTCACCACATTTCCAACCGTAAACAGTTACACCCACATCAGTATTTGCTAATGCAGTAGTTGAATTTACATAAGGAATTAATGTTAACTCATCTGCTGAACCAGCAGTTAATTGATCAATACCTTGAGCTGTAACTGTAATAACACCCTTGTTATCAGTCTCTACAGATTTTACATATTTAGTTGTTTGAGAAGCAGACTCACACCCCCAGTCATTAGCTCCTGGTAATGTAGTACCTACCGCACTTTGTACTGTTTCAGTTACTGTTGTACGGCATTGTGAAGCAGCTAATACAACTTCAGAGACTTTTGCACGTACTGTATAATCCTGATATGCAGGAAGTGCTACTGCAGCCAAAATACCAATGATCGCTACAACGATCATTAATTCGATAAGGGTAAAACCTTTTTGCATAGTGTTCATAAACATTCTCCACAAATGTTTTGTTAATTTTTTATAAGCTTTATAAGCTATTTTGTATATAGCACTATATGTGCCAACTTTTATTATAAATATATTTAAAGAAAAAACAGCTATTTACGGATAAAAATTTTTCACTTTATTTTTTTAGTGTATTTTTATGTAAAAAAGTGACACTTATTGTCACATATTTACAACATTAACCAAGAATAATCGGCTTATTCCCCAGCTCATTGGCTTCATCCTGAATTTTCCGGTCATAGAAAGCATCCAGAATCA
The DNA here is from genome assembly GCF_013418945.1 of Acinetobacter sp. YH12112. Taxonomy (NCBI): domain Bacteria; kingdom Pseudomonadati; phylum Pseudomonadota; class Gammaproteobacteria; order Moraxellales; family Moraxellaceae; genus Acinetobacter; species Acinetobacter sp. YH12112. The sequence continues at coordinate 34,946 of NZ_VPBA01000024.1, forward strand.
TGCCAATTTCTTTCACACCCAAAATCACTGCCTGCTGATATTCTCTTTGAGCCAAGCCATAGACCATTTTCTGGCAAATCTCATCCCAGACCTGCTGCTCAGTGGCATGCTTAATACCACGGTCAATCACAATCTCGACTTTACGCTCACACAGGTTTAAATAAAGCAGTACGCCACTGTTATATTCCGTATCCCAGACACCCAGTTCAGCAAACAGTTGTCGTGCGCGGGTACGCGTATCCTGATAATAAGCCAAACGCGAAGGCAGACAACCTTCAATCACCACCTGAATCTCGCCAATATGGCCATGCTCAGCTTCTGTAACTGCTTGCGCAATTGCATACTGGTCCTGCTGGTTAAAAAAGCGCTTGGTGGCTGGCATGTAGAAAAAGTGCTTAAACCAGCGCTTTAAACTGGGTTGGCTTAGCTCCTGAGTTTTTGGCTGGGTAATTATTTCGGTTGTATCTGTTGTGGTTACCATGATCCTGATGCTCCTCCCCCGCCGAAGCCGCCGCCTCCGCCGCTATATCCACCGCCACCACCAAAGCCGCCACCTCCACCGCCACGACCGGCCGAGGCCAGAAAAATATGAAAAATCGCTTGTGCAAGTGCGGTAATGAGTAAAAAGAAAATCCCAAGTCCCATTAATAAACTGGTGAATATGCCCACACCATTGACCAGCCCCGCCACCGTAGCCGCCACCGCAGCGGTTGAAGCGCTGAGACGTTTACCAACAATATAGGAGCCAATCACCCCGGCAATTAAAATAAAAATTACTGTATTAAAAGTTTTTTCCCGTGCCTGCTGCTCACGCAGTGCCTGTTGCTGACGTTCCTGCAGTTCTTTAGCCGCATTGGCCGCCACGTCCGGGTCCAGATTCAAAATACGTTCAATTTCGACCAGACCGGCTTCAATGCCGCTGGCATATTGCGCCTGCTTAAAATATGGCGTGATCTGGTTGTTGATAATCCGGCCCAGCACAATATCCGGTAATACCCCTTCCAGACCATAACCGGTCAGAATCTGAATACGGCGATCATTCACTGCAATCGCCATTAACAAGCCATTGTCATATTTGGCCGAGCCTAATTGCCAGCGCTCGGCAACGCGCATGGCAAAATCAAAAATATCCTCCTGACCGGTGGTCGGGACAATCACCACCCCAATTTGTGCTTTGCCCTGCTGATGCAGCGCTAAAATCCGCCGGCTAATCGCCTGTTTCTGCGCTGCACTCAGCAAATTGGCCTGATCAACTACCGGTTCATTTAAAGTCGGCAAGCCGCGGATGGACTCGCCTTCTGCCATATCATTGGCAATCACCGGTTGTTCAACACTTGCCTCAGATGCAGCGGCTGTCTGACTCTGATGACGAGCATTGGCCGCACGTTGCTGTTCCTGAATGATGCGCGCTGCCGCCAGGTCATCTGCTGAGCCGGTGGCAGCGGTATCTGCCAGGCTGAGCGAACTGAGCAATAGTGCACAGCACACTAACAGGCTGTGCAGTATCCACCGGATGAGAGCAGTAATTGAATCAGGCATGATCCGCGGCTCCTTGGGCGTGGGATTATTCAAACGACACGGTCGGTGCAGTTTGCGCGTTTTGATCGGCACTAAAGTTTGGCTTGGTGTCCATACCAATCACTTTTGCAGTCATCACCTGCGGGAACTGGCGTGAATAGGCATTAAAGTCCTGCACCGTGGTGATATAACGGTTACGCGCCACAGCAATACGGTTTTCGGTGCCTTCAAGCTGTACCTGCAAATCCCGGAACTGCTGATTGGCTTTTAAGTCCGGATAATTTTCTGATACCGCAATTAAACGCGACAACGCGCCAGTCATTTGCGCTTGCGCTTCCTGATAGCGCTGGAACAGGGCTGGGTCTTCCAGCACCGCCTGATCGACTTTTAAGCCGGCCACATTGGCACGTGCCTGAGTCACTTCAGTCAGTACCTGCTCTTCATGTGCAGCGTAGCCTTTCACTACATTGACCAGGTTCGGTACCAGATCGGCACGGCGCTGATACTGGTTTTGTACTTCTGACCAGGCCGCCGTTACGGCTTCATCTTTGACCTGTAAGGTGTTATAGCCACAGCCACTCAGGGTCAAGCTGCTGCTGAGCGCCAGCATCAGCAGTGTTTTTTTCATCAAGTTCATGCCTTATCCTCTAATTATTTATTTGTATTTGTTCAATAATTTGATTCTAACGGTATTTTAGCCCAGTTTTGTTAATTTTATTTATCACTTGGAAAACACATGCGCATGAAAAACCGGACGTGTAATCGGCCCGGTTTTGATTAGTTATCTAACATCTGTTTGAATTAACTGAGTAATTGTGGTGGCTGTTCCTGCTGGAAACCTTCAACCTGATACTGCGTTGCCATGCGCTGCTTCCAGTATCTAAGACTGCGACTGTAATTGATTTTGGCCGGATGAAAATCTTTCCGGTAATAGGACAGATATTCCGGCAATAACTGCAGCAGCATTTTCGCCAGCAAATACAAACCAAACAGATTACCGCCGATTTTCGGCATACTGTTTTTCTTGTCCTGCAAAAACAGCTGTGAGGTGCTATAAAAGGTCAGACTGGCAAAACCGGCAGTAACACTGCGCATAATCATACGGCGCAGACGATGATCGGCATACACATGCTGATATACCTCAAATGCCACCGCCCGATGTTCAATTTCTTCAATCGCATGCCAGATCCACAGCTTGGCTGCATCATCATCCAGCGTACTCAACACTTCCGGATGACGCAGAATATAGCCGCCCAGTAGCGCAGTAAAATGTTCAAAGGCACAGGTAATTGCCAACTGTACTTTGGGTGGCAGACTTTTGACATGATGATCTTTGCGCGCCAGCCAGGCCTGAAAACGATCCAGCTGATAATCATCACGGCGCCAGGCGTCGTTAAATTCACGATGCGCCTTGGAATGCATTGCCTCTTGCCCGATAAATGCAGCAATTTGTGCCTGCAACTGCGGATCCTGAACCTGATCGCGTACATTGCGCACGCTATGCACAAAAAACTGCTCACCAATGGGAAAAGTGGAAGATAAGGCGGTAAGCAGATGCGACATCACCGGAGAATTGGCAAAATAATGCCGGCGGATGGCATGAGGATTAAATTTGAGCCGGCGAACCGTGATCCCAATGGCTTTCGGACGATGAAGATAGGATTTTTCTGCCGTCACTTGCGTCATGGTTACTGACCTTTCTTGTTTTGGAGACGCTCAGTATGTGAACAAAATCACTTTTCCCCTATGGCAAAAAGACCGATTCAATTTGCAAAAAACTTCAAAATCACCGGTTGCATAAAGTGCATTTCAATAAAATTTGCTAGCAGCCCTTGTCTCTTTTTCATCTTCACCTACCGATTCTAAAACCAAAGTGATTAAAAAACCCGCTCTAAAAGCGGGCTTCTTGAATGAATTCAGCGTGAATCAGACATCCAGATAATCCAGAATGCCTTCTGCTGCCTGACGACCTTCCCAGATTGCAGTCACGACTAAATCAGAACCACGTACCATATCACCACCGGCGAAAATTTTCGGGTTTGAAGTCTGGAACTTGAATTGCTGCTGTTCTGCAGCCACGACACGACCTGAACCATCAAGATTAATGTTCACATCGGCAAACCAGTTGGCTGGGCTGGTACGGAAACCAAAGGCCAACAGCACCGCATCTGCCGGCAGAATTTCTTCTGAACCCGGAATTGGCTCTGGACTACGACGGCCACGGCTGTCTGGTTCACCCAGTTGCGTGGTCACCACTTTTACCCCCGTAACTTTGCCATTTTCACCCACAATTTCAATTGGCTGACGGTTAAACTTGAATTCCACACCCTCTTCACGCGCATTAGTCACTTCACGACGTGAACCCGGCATGTTGGCTTCATCACGGCGATAGGCACAGGTCACCGACTCTGCACCCTGACGGATTGAAGTACGGTTACAGTCCATCGCGGTATCACCACCACCCAGGACAATCACTTTTTTGCCTTCGACTGAGATGTATTCCGATGGATCTTTTTCCCAGCCCTGACAACGGTTGACGTTGGCAATCAGGAAGTCCAGCGCATCATACACACCATCTAAGTCTTCACCGGCAAAACCACCTTTCATGTAGGTATAAGTACCCATGCCCATGAAGACAGCATCATAATCAGCCAGTAACTGGTCAATGGTGACATCTGTACCAATTTCGGTATTTAAACGGAATTCTACGCCCATACCGGTGAAAATTTCACGGCGGCGTTTCATCACATCTTTTTCCATCTTGAATTCTGGAATACCAAAAGTCAGCAGACCACCAATTTCCGGACGCTTGTCAAATACGACTGGTTTTACACCATTACGCACCAGAATATCGGCACAACCCAGACCTGCCGGGCCCGCACCAATAATCGCGACTTTTTTATCGGTCCATTTGACATGCGACATGTCTGGACGCCAGCCCAGCGCAAAAGCGGTGTCATTGATGTATTTTTCTGCATTACCGATGGTCACGGCACCAAAGCCATCATTTAAGGTACAGGCACCTTCACAGAGACGGTCTTGCGGACAAACGCGGCCACAGACTTCTGGCAAGGTATTGGTCTGATGGCACAGTTCTGCTGCCTGGAAAATACGGCCTTCTGAAACCAGTTTTAACCAGTTTGGAATGTAGTTATGTACCGGACACTTCCATTCACAATACGGGTTACCACAGCCTAAACAGCGATGGGTCTGGTTGGTCGCCACTTCTGCGGTAAATGGCTTATAAATTTCCACAAACTCAGATTTGCGGACGTCAATCTCTTTTTTCTCTGGGTCTTGGCGTGCAACATCCAGGAATTGAAAGTCATTACTTAGGCGTTCTGCCATGTCTTTACTCCGTGGCTAGATGCAAGGGATTCACAGTTGCCTTGCATCTGGCTTCATTTCTGCAGTCGTGGAATTATTGAGGATCAGCTTGAGTTGTCTTTAACAAAGTCAGCAAGTTGGCTGCTTTTGGTTTTACCAGCCAGAACTTGCGGCTGTAGTAATCAAACTCATGGCGGATCTTGTACGCCCAGGCACTACCCGTTTCTTGAATATGCTCATCTAAGATACGTGACAAGAACTCTTTGTGTTCTTCCATCGACTCTGTAGAAATACGGTTTAACTCGATCAGCTCATGGTTGTAATGGTCAACGAAGTCGTTGTCCAAATCAAGTACATAAGCAAAACCACCTGTCATCCCGGCACCAAAGTTGTGTCCGACTTTACCCAGTACCGTTACGATACCACCGGTCATATATTCACAGCAGTGATCGCCTGCGCCTTCAATCACAGCAAAGGCACCCGAGTTACGCACCGCGAAACGCTCACCTGCAGTTCCGGCTGCAAACAGTTTACCGCCAGTGGCACCGTACAGACAGGTGTTCCCAATAATCGCGGTATTCTGGGTCTGGAACGGTGAACCTTTTGGCGGGAAGATCGACAGACGACCACCGGCCATACCTTTACCGACGTAATCGTTAGCATCGCCTTCCAGCTTGATGTGTAAACCACCAGCATTCCAGACACCCAGCGATTGACCTGCGGTACCGGTCAGGTTCATTTTCACCGGATGGGCTTCCATACCGAGGTTGCCATAACGGCGGGCAATTTCACCGGAAATACGCGCACCGATTGAACGGTCACAGTTGCCAATGGTGTAATTAAATTCACCACCTGTACCGGCTTCAATGGCTGGCAGCATCTCGCTAACCATCTGCTCGGCCAATACGCCTTTATCGAACGGCTCATTGCCTTGTACTTCACAGTACTGCGCCTTCCCTTCCGCCGCAGGATGTGATTCCAGCAAGGCACTTAAATCCAGATGTGCATGCTTGTCGGTTTCACCCGGCAGGATTTCCAGCAAGTCGGTACGACCAATCAGATCTTTCAGACTGGATACACCCAGTGCCGCCAGCCATTCACGGGTTTCTTCAGCAATAAAGGTGAAGAAGTTGATCAGCATTTGCGGCTCACCGATATAGTGTTCCTGACGCAAGTGATCCTGCTGCGTTGCTACACCTGTTGCACAGTTGTTCAGGTGACAAATGCGCAGGTATTTACAACCTAAAGCAATCATTGGGGTAGAACCAAAACCGAAGCTTTCTGCACCGAGGATAGCCGCTTTCACCACGTCCAGACCGGTTTTTAAACCACCATCGGTTTGCACGCGAACTTTACCACGCAGGTCATTTATGCGCAGTGCCTGATGCGCTTCAGACAGACCGAGCTCCCACGGAGAACCGGCATGGTGAATAGAAGAAAGTGGCGAAGCCGCTGTACCGCCATCATAACCAGAAATGGTAATGAAATCGGCATACGCTTTCGCAACACCGGCCGCAATCGTACCGACACCTGGCTCAGAAACAAGTTTCACCGACACCATCGCCTGTGGGTTCACCTGTTTTAAATCGAAGATCAACTGTGATAAATCTTCAATTGAGTAAATGTCGTGATGCGGCGGCGGCGAAATTAAGGTTACGCCCGGTACAGAGTAACGTAAACGCGCAATGAGTCCGTTGACTTTACCGCCCGGCAACTGGCCACCTTCACCTGGTTTTGCACCTTGCGCGACTTTAATCTGGAGGACTTCTGCAGAGGTTAAATACGCAGGCGTCACACCAAAACGGCCCGATGCAATTTGTTTGATTTTCGAGTTACGAATCGTACCGTAACGCGCTGGATCTTCACCGCCCTCACCCGAGTTTGAACGACCACCAATCGTGTTCATGGCAATTGCAATCGCTTCGTGCGCTTCAGGTGATAAGGCACCTAAAGACATCCCGGCTGAGTCGAAGCGCGGTAAAATCTCTTCAACTGATTCCACCTGTTCCAGTGCAATCGAATTGTCTGTTTTCAGTTTGAATAAATCACGAATGGTCGCGATTGGACGCTTATTCACAATCTCGGCGTATTCTTTGAAATCGGCATAATTGCCTGAACGTACCGCCTTGTGTAAGGAGTTGATCACATCCGGGTTAAAGGCATGATATTCCTTGCCAAATACGAATTTCAGCAAACCGCCCTGATCAATTGGCTTACGCGCTTTCCACGCGGTATCGGCCAGTTTTTTCTGGTCATTTTCCAGATCAACAAAAGTCGCGCCCTGAATACGGCTTGGTACACCGCTAAAGCAGGTATTCACCACTTCGGCAGATAAACCAACCGCTTCAAACAGCTGACCACCACGATACGAAGCAACAGTTGAAATACCCATTTTTGACAGGACTTTCAGCAGGCCTTTTTCAATCCCTTTACGGAAGTTCGATTGTGCATAGACCGGATCACCGAGCAATTCACCTTTAGCCACCAGATCATTGATCACATCATAAGCCAGATATGGATAGATCGCGGTGGCACCAAAACCAAGCAACACTGCAAATTGATGCGGATCGCGGGCAAAACCGGTTTCCACAATCAGGTTGGCATCGGTACGTAAACCAGTATTAATCAGGTGGTGATGCACCGCACCCGTCACCATCACCGCATTGGCCGGCAGATAGCCTTCACGGATTTTCTTGTCGGAAAGTACCAGCAAGGTTTTGCCATCACGAATCGCTTGCGCAGACTGCTCGCAAATACGCGTGATTGCTGCCTCCAGACCTTCTGTTTCAGCATAGTTCAGGTCGATATCGGCAATTTCATAGCCTTTACGTCCTAAAGTACGAATCTGGTGCATTTTCGAGTTTGACAGCACCGGGCTGGAAATGATCAGACGATCAGCATGTTCCGGCCCCTGTTCAAATACGTTTTGCTCACGGCCCAGACAGGTTTCCAGTGACATCACAATCGATTCACGTAACGGGTCGATTGGTGGGTTGGTGACCTGCGCAAACTGCTGACGGAAATAATCCGATACATGGCGCACCTGACGTGACAAGACGGCCATTGGGGTATCATCGCCCATCGAGCCGACCGCTTCCTGACCGCTTTCTGCAATTGGACGCAGCAACTGGTCACGCTCTTCAAAAGTGACCATAAACATTTTCTGTGCCGCTTTCAGGCCATCGCCTTTTAAGCCCTGATCACATAAATATTCTTCTAATTCCGGGCTGCCTTGAACGCGAATTGAATTTTCACGTAACCATTCACGATAAGGACGCATTTTTTTCAGGTGCTGGTTTACATCACTGGTATCCAGCACTTTGCCGGTCATGGTATCCACCACCAGAATCTGGCCCGGACCAACACGGCCTTTTGACACCACATCTTCCGGCTCATAACCCCAGACGCCAATTTCAGAAGCCAGGGTGATGTAACCATTTTTGGTGATGACCCAGCGTGCCGGACGTAAACCGTTACGGTCTAACATACAGATGGCATGACGGCCATCCTGAATCACCAGACCTGCCGGACCATCCCAGGCTTCCATGTGTTTCGAGTTAAATTCATAGAAGGCACGCAGGTCTGCATCCAGGGTTTCCACGTTTTGCCAGGCTGGTGGTACCAGCATACGTAGCGCACGGAACAGGTCCATACCACCACCCACCAGAATTTCCAGCATATTGTCCAGGCTGGATGAATCCGAACCGGTACGGTTCACAATTGGATTCAGCTCGGTTAAGCCCGGCAATAACGGGTTTTCAAATTTAGGGGTACGTGCCAGCGCCCAGTTACGGTTTGCAGTAATGGTGTTGATTTCACCATTGTGTGCCAGATAACGGAACGGCTGCGCCAGCGGCCAGCGTGGCAAGGTATTGGTCGAGAAACGCTGGTGGAACACCACAATATGGGACGCTAAACGCTCATCAGCCAGGTCGGTATAGAAGTCAGCAATCGCAGCTGGCATCATCAGACCTTTATAGCTGATCACAGTTGAACATAACGTGGTCACATAGAAATACGGATCATTGCTGAGTTGCTGTTCGGCACGGCGACGCGCCAAAAATAATTTACGGTTAAATTCAACTTCAGTCACGCCAATCGGGCAGTTCACGATGACCTGTTCAAATGCAGGCAAAGACTGCATGGCAATTGAACCTAAAGCATCGTTATTGGTTGGCACTACACGCCAGGCAATGACTTTACAGCCTTCTGCTTCAATTTCTTTGGTTAACGTCTGTTTGGCATGCGCAGCTAAGGCCGGATCGAGGCTCAGGAAAATGGTGCCCACAGCAAACACTTCACTTAAGGTAATGTCACTTAAGCGTTTGGCTTCTTCACGGAAGAACTGCTTTGGCATGGCAAGCAATAGACCGCAACCATCGCCCGTCTTGCCATCTGCGGCAATACCACCACGGTGGGTCATACAACTCAAACTATGAATGGCGGTCTTGACGAGATCATGGCTTGCATCACCCTGCATATGGGCGATTAAACCGAAACCACAGTTATCTTTAAACTCATCCGGTTGGTATAAACCTTGAGCGGGAGCTACAGTATTAGGCGATGGCATGTGCATAGCGTACCCTTCTTTCAACGCGCCCTTGCTGGGCATTAACAATCTACTTTCTTTTGCGACCTGGTCCGACTGACTTAGCTTAAGATCCATGTTGAGCAAGTTCATTTCTCCTGGCTTTGATCTTGAGTGATCAAGATGACAAGCTGAGGAAAACCGTGACTGCCTTTACGCACTTAAATCAAGCATAAACATTTGACGATTTCGCACAATCATTGAATCTTTCTTGCTCCAAAATAGGGACATTAACTCAATTGATGCCCCAATAATGCAAAAATGATGCCAACTTTATTGTGCTATTTTTAAATGACTTAATTTGGGCAAGTTTCAGTGAGAGCGGTGCGCTTTCAGGGAAGTTTCGCTTATTTTATACGCACTGTTTTTGTGCATATCTTTATTTTTATACACCAGCCTGCGCTATTTTAGAACGGCAGTTTAATTGAAAGGATCGCTAATTTCTTGTTCTGTGGTGGTGTTATTCGATGCTGGTGCAGGTGGAGCAACACCACTTTGTGATTTTTGCACATCCACCACGTTTCCGTCCTGATCACGGCGGGTTACGGTGGTGGTTGTAGTGGAGCGTTGCGGACTGGTTGCGCTCTGTTTTGGTGCAGCCAGCAGACTTTCATCAATTTTCGGCAGCGCAGCTGGCTTTAAAGCCACTTCATAAAGTTTATTGTTTAGGCTCACTTCCTCTGCACCCAGGTCATTCACAAACGGTAGATAGTCCATAAAGCTGGTTACCACCGGTTTGACCGATGCAGGCAATTGCAGCGCCAGCTGTTCTAAAGCGCTTCGCGCCTGACTGGTATTTTTATAATTGCCATACAGCAACACATATTGCTCGGCGCGGTTTTCACCACTCAAGCGAATATAAAGAAAATTCTGGCGATCAGCCTGTTTTTTCAGAAAGCCCTTGATAATATCCTCTTCGCTCACGCGAAACAGCTCAATGGTCTGGTTTTTACGCTGCTCGGAGATAAATTTGGTGCCGCGAAATTCAGGCTCATGCAAACCGGAAGCGGTTAAACGCTTGGTTTGTTCCAGCGGTTTGACTTCGTCGATCAGGGCACCCAAATGCGCGGTTGCCGCGACTTTTGCCGGCTGAATCTGTAATTCAACTTCTGATTCCGGGGCTTTTTCGACTTCAACCAGCTCATCACGATCGGTAATGGCCCAGAAGATAATCGCCAGCAGCAGACACAGCGCACCACACACCAACCAGATGGAATTCTGAACACGTTGTTTGACGCTTTGTGATGCTGCTGCCATGGGATCCCTTATTTATGCTGCCTGATGCGCAAGAATAGACTGTTTCATTAATTCCGGATCAAATTTCCGGGTAATGATGGCCTGTCCCAGACGCTGCATTAATACCAGTCGCAACTGGCCATTCAGCACTTTTTTGTCATGGGCCATAAAACCGAGAAAATCATCCAACGGAATTTTAGGACATACTATCGGCAATTGGGCACGAGAAATGATTCTTTTTGTACGCTCAACATCGTCTGCAGAAATCCAGCCCATCCGATGCGATAAATCGGCAGCCATCACCATGCCGGTCGCAACCGCTTCACCATGCAGCCATTCGCCATAACCGAGATAAGACTCGATGGCATGACCAAAGGTATGACCCAAATTCAGCAATGCGCGTTCGCCCTGCTCTTTTTCATCATTGGCGACAATACGGGCTTTGTGCGCGCAAGAACGGTACACCGCTTCTGCCAGTAAAACCGGATCACGCGCCACCAAGGCATCCATATGCTGTTCTAGCCAGTCCAGAAACTCAATATCACCCAGCAGTGCATATTTAATCACTTCGGCCAGACCGGCAGACAGTTCACGATCGGGCAAGGTTTTTAGCTGTGACATATCGGCCAGCACCACTTGCGGTTGCTGGAAGGCACCAATCATGTTTTTACCTAGCGGATGGTTAATCCCGGTTTTCCCACCCACACTGGAGTCGACCTGAGACAGCAAGGTGGTCGGTACCTGAATAAAATACACGCCGCGCTGGAAACAGGCTGAGGCAAAACCGGCCATATCACCAATCACACCGCCGCCGAGTGCCAGCACGGTACAATCGCGGTTAAAACCGGCCTCTAGCAGGGCATCAAAAATCAGATTGAGATGCTGAATATCCTTGTATTTTTCACCATCGGGCAAAATACATGTTGCCACCTGTTTACCCAGTGCTTCTATGGCAGTTTGATAGTGCTTTAAATACAAAGGCGCTACGGTACTGTTGCTCACAATCATGACCTGCTTGCCTTGAATATAAGGCTCCAGTAAGGTCTGAGGATTTAAATCACTGCCAATAAAAATCGGGTAACGGCGATCGCCGAGTTCAACATATAAGGTTTGCATGGTTTTAAAACACTGTACTCAATTAAATTGATTTTTTCGCCACGATCACATTCAGGATTTTTTGTGCCAGATCACGGGCTGCACCCTGATTGGTTTCAATAATATGATGCGCCACCTCACGATATAATGGATCGCGTACTGCAAGCAAATCTTTCAGTTTCTGTTCAGGATTTTCAACTTGAAGGAGAGGACGGTTTTTATCGCGGTAGGTACGTTGCAGCTGGATTTCCACCGGGGTATACAGATACACCACAATACCACGCTGTTTGAGGAATTCACGATTCGGGGCCTGGGTGACTGCACCGCCGCCGGTGGCAAGAACCAGTTGAGTACGAGAGGTCAGCTCGTCAATGACGGTGGTTTCACGGTTACGGAAACCGCTTTCCCCTTCTTTTTCAAAAATCCAGGGAATGGTGGCCCCGGTACGACGCTCGATTTCATGATCGCTGTCTAGGAACTCACGTCCGAGCAGCTCTGCCAAATGTCGCCCTACCGTGGTTTTTCCGGCCCCCATCGGCCCCACCAAATAGATATTTGGCAGGGCGTTAAACTCTTTGCTTGGCAAGGAGTCACCTATTTATTTTGTTAAATTGAAAATATATTAATGATTTCTTGAAACACTGTCATTAACAATTCGTGGTGTCACAAAAATCAGCAACTCACGTTTATTGTCCGATTTAATATCTTTACGGAATAAACGGCCTAAATACGGAATATCCCCCAGGAATGGCACTTTGGTTTGCTGATTGGCTGTCTGCTGCTCAAAAATACCACCGAGTACGACGGTTTCACCATTATCGACCAGTACATTGGTATTGATCGAGTTTTTGTTAATGGTCAGCTGACCGGTCGGCGTTGGTGCTCCCGGACTATCACTGGTGATATTCAGGTTCATCTGCACTTTACCATCCGGGGTAATGCTTGGCGTAACATCCAGACTTAAAGTTGCATCAATAAACTCTGTGGTGGATACCGCATTGACACCGCCTCCTTCAGCAGACTGATACGGAATCTGCGTACCTGAAGCCACTTTGGCCTGTTGCTTATCAGCAGTCAGTACTTTCGGTGTCGAAATCACTTCACCATAACCATCAGCTTGTAGGGCAGACAGTTCTAAATCCAGCATAAAGTCAGACAGGCTGATGAGACCAAAAGCAATCCGGCTCGCACCTGGGCTGGTGACCCCCAAATCGACATTCAAGTTTTGTGGACGTTCAATTTCATAGGTATAACCACCACGCTCGTCATCAAATTCCGGCTCACGTAAATTCCACAGTGTGGTATCACTACCACCGACCAGAAGATGGTTATTATTCATGATCCCTTGTGACAGGATGCCCCACTTGACCCCCATCTCTTTAGTAAAGTCGGTGGTGGCACGCACAATACGCGCTTCAATCATCACCTGTTTCACCGACACATCCAGCAAGTCAATCATGCCGCGGATCTGGTCAATTTTTTGTGCAGTATCATTAATAATCAGGGTGTTGGTTCGTGGATCGACTGACACCGTACCACGTGGACTGAGCAGACTACCGACACTATCACCGAGTGGATCTGCCCCTGAACCCGAATTTGTGCCACCTCGAGAATTGGATGCGTTTTTACCATCAGTAATCAGTTTCTCGATATCAGCAGCCTTGGCATAATTTAACTGAATATATTCGGTTTGCAACGGCGCCAGCTTGACGCTTTGTGCAATCGCTTTGGCTTCTTCTTCTTCAGCCTTGATTAGTTCTGCGACGGGTGCAATCCAGATCACATTGCCATTACGGCGTTTATCCAGATTTTTGGTTTTTAAAATAATATCTAGTGCCTGATCCCACGGCACATCTTTGAGACGTAAGGTGATATTGCCTTGTACCGTATCGGCGGCAACCATGTTAATTCCGGTAAAATCAGCCAGTAACTGCAGCACACGACGCACTTCAATATCCTGGAAATCTAAAGAAATCTTTTTACCGGTATAGCTTTGTGCTGCACGCGGTTTGAACGGGTTCTTATCTACAGGACGTTTCAGGCTAATGGTCAGTTTATTTTCTGCCTGATACGCCATATATTCATAGCTTCCGGCAGACTGAATAGTAATTACCCCATTGCCACCATCATTTTGCGCATCAATGGTAGATACCGGCGTGGCAAAATCATTGACATTTAAACGGCGTGCCAGATGCGCAGGAATTTTATTGCCCAAAGTACGGACAATAATTTTACTGCCTTGCTGTTGCACATCGACCGGGGTATTGCTGCCTGCCAGGTCAATTACTACCTGACCTTCCCCTTCTGCACCACGCTGAAAGCCGATATTCGATACACCTTGAGCCGTCTGCTGTACCGTCACTGGCGTTACGGCTGCCTGAGTGCTGTTAACTTTAAGAATAAAAGTATTGCCTTCAACACGGGTAGTAAAAGCACCCGCTTCAGCCAGATTAACCGTTAAACGTGCACGCTGGGCATCGGAACTGACATCAACCGAGCTGGCTTCCCGAGTCGCAACCGGAATGCTGGCCTGTTTTAAGGTCTGCTGGGCTTTATCAAAATCCAGCACCAAACGTGATGGCTGCTCAAGCTGATAGGCTGCAGGCTGAGGTGGCAAGCCATTGAACATGACACGAATTTCAGTACCTTGTCCTGGAATTTGCATTGGTACAATATTGGTAATGCTGACCTGCGCATTGGCCACTTGCATGACGGCCATCGCAACAGCGCCCATTGAAAACTGACGGAACAAATTGTTCATTGTAATGCCATCCCCAAAAATAAAATCTTTCACAGTATTATTCATTTTTATTCCTTTAATTTATGGCGCCGGCCCAATCAGTACTAGACTTCTTGGACGTTCAACATACCCTTCGCGACCATCTGGAATAATCTCAATTAAGTCAATTTGTGTCGGTGTGATATTGATGACCCGACCATGATTCAAGCCCATATAGCTGCCGCGCTGAATCCGTTCAATTTCACCATCTGGAGTTTGAATCAGGGCCAGAATCTCGCCGCGTTGCCCGCGCATACTGCCTTTCATACTTAAGGTTTCCAGTGCATAGCTTTCTAAAGGCTGCAACTGGCGCGACAGGTTTGGATAAACCCGTTTACCCGCCATAATCTTTAGCTCGGCCGCCAGAGAACTTGGCATAAACGGGCTTTTCAGCTGATGTGCTGCATAGTTAAATACAGGTGCTGGCTCAAAAGTCGGTGCCGGCTCAATCGGCAACGGCGGCTGATTACGGATTTCTGCCATTTGTGCATTCACGGCATCAATACGTGAATCACAGCCTGCAGCCAGTAGGCCCAACACCAGAACCAACGAAAGTTTTTCAAATTTCATCATTGTGCTGCTCCTGTGGCTGGAGTCGTGCTATTCCCGGCCTGTGCATCGGTATTCCCGACATAGCGATAGGTCTTGGCTTTCGCGACATAGGTAATTTGTGGAATATCGGTTTTCTTTTCCTTGTTTTCACCGGCAGTAATAGTGAAATCATGCATGGTCACAATTCGCGGTAAAGCGGCTGTACCGCTCACAAAAGAACCAAACGCATGATAATCACCGGTGGCTTCAATCGAAATTGGCTGCTCGATAAAGAACTCTTGCTTGATTTCATTTTCCAGACGGATATTTTTAAATCTTAAGCCTGAGTTCACGCCCGTAACGTTGACATCTTCAACCAGACCTGGAATTTCGGTTTCTTTTGGCAACTGTTGTAGCTGCTGGTTAAAGTTGGCTTCCATTTCCTGTAACTGCGCCTGATATTGCTGCAAATTACGCAGTTTGGAATCTTTTTCACGAAACTCATTCAGCAGGTTCTGCTCTTGTGCACGCGCATTGGAAATTGCATCCAGCTTCGGCTTGATGGCCAGGAAATAGCCCAGGAAGGCAATTAAAATAATGATAAAGATCCAGATGGTCAGCTTGACGGAAAACGGCCAGCTGCCATAGTTATTCGGATCTAAGGTATTCCATTGCTGCAGGAATTTATCCAGCGTCATTTTTTTCTTTGGCGCAGCAACAGGATCCTGATTCATTTCTTCATATTGATCGAGACTCATTGTACTGCCCCCGCTGTTGCTTGAGTACCAGACGCAGGTGCTGTGCCTGGAAGTGCAATTTCATCCAAATCTGCCGTTACCACGAAGCTGCCATAGCTTTCTTCTACCCGTGGAACAACCGAACTTGGTGCCTTGTTTTTATTTTCTTCAACGGCCAAGAAAGAATTCATGAAGGCGTTACGATACCATGGCGATGCTTCCAGATTACGCAGGAACTCTGCTACCGTGTTTGGACTTTCGGCCTTGCCTTCAAAGGTAAATTTATTGCCAATACGGGCCACTTTGGTCAAATACATGCTACTTGGGGTAATGCGGACCAGCTCATCGACCAAACGTACCGCGACCGGACGCTGACTTTGCAGACCCTGAATCAGCTTCATGCGCTCGACAATGGCATTACGCTGCTCTTGCAGACCTTCCAGCGACTTTAACTGTACATCCAGATTTTGGTTGGTACTGATCACCAGCTGATTGGCCTGTTCCTGATCCTGCAGTTTATGGTTGTAATAGAACCATGCCAGCGTGACGGCCAGCACCCCAATTAATGCAGCCCCAATACAAACCGCAATAAATTCTTTTTTTCGTTTTTCTCTTAGCTCATCACGCCAAGGGAGTAAGTTAATTTTTGCCATTAATCAAAACTCCTCAATGCCAAGCCACATGCCACCATCAATGAAGAGGCATCGCTTTCAATTCTTTTAATATCAATTTTGGAGGAGAAACCCATCTGTAAAAACGGATTGGCAATGGTGACGCGGTAACCCAGTTTTTGCTGTAGTAGCTTGGCCAGGCCTGGAATATTGGCATTCCCACCGGCCAGCAGAATATGGTCAATTTCATTAAACTGCGATGAAGAGAAGAAGAACTGCAGCGAACGTGCCGCCTGCTGTACCACCGCCTCAAGGAATGGCTCCAACACTTCAACATCATAATCATCTGGCAAGGTACGGCTTTTCTTGGCGCGGCCGGCTTCTTCAAAGGACAGACCATAACGGTTCTGGATTTCCTGGGTCAGCTGCTTGCCACCAAAGACCTGCTCGCGGGTATAGATAATTTTATTGTCTTTGAGTACCGACAGCGTGGTCATAGTATGACCAATGTCTAACACACCAATGGTATTTACCCCCATCGGCAAGGTATCGGCGAAGACTTTAAAGGCATTTTCAATGGCAAAGCTTTCAACATCTGCCACTTTTGGGGTTAAACCGGCCAGTTCAATCGCTTCACAACGGCTCTCGACATTTTCCAGTCGTGTCGCCACCAGCAAGACATTGACCCGGTTTGGATTGGCCAGACGATCAGGCAGTACCTCAAAGTCCAGGCTAACTTCATCTAATGGGAAAGGAATATATTGCTCTGCATCCATCCGGATTTGAACTTCACGTTCATCATCCGTCATATCGGCATCCATCTCAATGGTCTTGCTAATTACCATTGAGGTTGGAATCGCTAAAGCGGCAGCTGTTGTCGGTGTATTGGCCAAATTAAAGGCACGCTCGAGCGCATCCCCTACAGCTTCAGGATTCAGAATATTTTTCTCAACCACACTGCCCTCTGGGAGCGGTACCAAGGCGTAACTTTCCACCCAGTAACGATCATTCTTTACAGAGAGCTCCAATAACTTAACAGAAGTAGAACTAATATCTACACCTATTAACCCCTTACTCGGTTTACGATATAACCTGCGCACAATAAGTTTTTCCTATTATTTTTTTATCCCCAAAAAAAATGCCATTCACTAAGTTGCTTTGTGGTCTATATTTTTGTACGGATACAATAACTCATCTAACAATCCGTATGGGTAAAGGCTATACTGACCAGCAATTAGTTTGCCATTAGCTCTTATTAAAACTTACTTGTTATGAAAAAGCTATCTTGTTCGGGCCGTGTTCATCCATTTTTTTTGCTCATAATTATTGTGTTAGTTTCCATTCCGATGGGTTTTTATGGCATGTATCTCTATATTGCCCCATCTTTGCCGGAAATGACCACTCTAAAAAAAGCGCCTCTTTTGAAGCCTTTACAAGTTTATAGCACGGATAATCAGTTAATTGCAGAGTATGGTGGCAAACTTTCTGTACCTGTCGAGTACAACCAGATTCCCGAAAAGTTTATCTATGCCTTTTTAGCGGCTGAAGATTCGGCCTTTTTCGAACATAGCGGCATCAGCTTTAAAGGCCTAGGCCGTGCGGTGAGTGAAGCGGTGACCGGTTCTAATGTGCAAACCGGTGGCTCGACCATTACCATGCAGGTGGCCAAGAACTATTATTTAAGCCCGGAACGCACTTTAAGACGCAAACTGACTGAAATTTTTCTAGCCCGAAAAATTGAACAGAACCTGTCCAAAGAAGAAATTCTGACCCTGTATGTCAATAAAATCTTTCTCGGTAAAAATGCTTACGGGATCGCGGCAGCAGCCAAAATTTACTATAACAAAAGCTTGGAAGAACTGAGTATTGCGCAAATGGCGATGATTGCTGGTCTGCCAAAAGCGCCATCACGTTACAATCCAGTGGTCAATCCGGAACGTGCCTTAGAACGTCGCAACTGGATTCTGGGCCGGATGCTGCAACTCGGTTATATCAACCAGAATGAATATCAGGGTGGGATTGCCGAGCCAATTAACCTGGATATGCCGGATCGCAGTATCAGTAATATTCACCCCTATGTTGGGGAAATGGTCCGAGCTGAACTGGTCAAAAAATTCGGCAAGCAGGCGGTTGATTCTGGTTATAAGGTTTACACCACCATTGACAGTAAACGTCAGGCTTATGCCGAGCAGGCGGTGCAAAATGGTCTAGAAGCATATGACCGCCGTCATGGCTGGCGCGGTGCCGAAGCGCATGACCAGCCACTGAGTGACTTTCGTGCCTTTGCCAACACCTATCCCGCACAAGTCACCAAAGTCCTGAACAATTCTTTTGAAGCCCTGATGCAGGATGGTTCTACCGTCACTGTCCCGTGGTCTGGCATGTCCTGGGCGCGTCCCTATCGCAATGCCAATAGTGTTGGCGCAGCACCAAACCGGGCAGCTCAAATTGTCAAAGTTAACGATATTGTCCGTTTACGCCCCAACCAGAACAAAAGTTCCTGGTCACTGGTGCAAGTTCCCAAAGTTCAGGGGCAGCTGATTGCAATTAACCCAAACAATGGCGCGATTGAAGCCATTGTCGGCGGTTATAACTTTTATCAATCGACCTTTAACCGTGCCTTGCAAGGCTGGCGTCAACCGGGTTCAACCATTAAACCCTTTGTCTATGCGCTGGCACTGGAACGCGGCATGACTCCGCATACCATGCTCAATGACAGCCCAATTACCATTGGCAAATGGTCGCCGCGTAACTCGGATGGCCGCTATCTGGGCATGATTCCTTTACGCCGTGCGCTGTATTTATCTCGAAATACCGTTTCAGTCCGCTTACTTCAAACCGTCGGTCTGGACCGTACCCGCCAACTATTTATGGATTTTGGCTTGCAGGAAGACCAGATTCCGCGTAACTACACCATCGCCTTAGGTACGCCACAGGTGCTGCCGGTGCAAATGGCCACCGGCTATGCCACCTTTGCCAATGGCGGTTATCGGGTACAACCGCATTTTATTCAGCGTATTGAAGATGCGTATGGCAAAACCATCTATCAGGCCAATCCTGAATATGCCTGCATTGCCTGTATCAGTGAAGATGAAAAAAATCCTGAAACAGCTGAAGTAAAAACGCCAGATGATGAAGTGATTAAAGTCACCAATCAGTCGATTCAGACCGCAGATGCAGCGCCAGCCAACAAGATTGAACGCAGCCAGTATCGTCAGGCACAGCGTATTTTAAAATCCAGCTCGGCCTATGATATGGCCAATATTCTACGTGATGTGATTCAGTATGGTACCGGACGCGCTGCCCTGCGTATTGGCCGTAATGATATTGGTGGAAAAACCGGAACCACCAACGATGCCAAAGATGCCTGGTTCGCTGGCTTTAATGGTAAACTGGTGACCATTTCCTGGGTCGGTTTTGACCAGCCAACGACTTTGGGTCGTCGTGAATATGGCGGTGTCGCAGCCCTGCCGATCTGGACCGAGTTTATGGGTAAAGCCCTGCAAGGTACACCGGAAGCCTGGGTCAGTCTGGACCGTAAAGGCAACCAGCTAAGCCGCGATAGTGCCAGCAATGACAGCATGGACCAGGAGTTGCAGCAGCGCTATCGTTCATCACCGCCATTGGCCCGTCCGCTGTATCGTCCTGCGCCGGCACCGGTCGTGCCTGCACCGCAGCATGATTTTGATGATTTGCCGGGTGAGGAAATCCTGATTCCGGATGAGGCGACTCCACCACCAATGCAGCCTCAGCCACAGCAACCGGCACAGCCGCAACAACCAGCGCAAAATCAGCAGCAGAATTCTCGCCCTGATGCGATTGAAAACCTGATTGATGAAGTCTTATAAACGCACAACAAAAAGCCCTCAGTTGAGTAATGCCAGTCAGTTAAGCAAATATTAGAAAAATGTAGTAAAAATGAGTGTATGTAAATACGCTCATTTTTTTATGTCTTTATCTGAACATTTAGAATCCACTCTTGAACATGCTCTCCCATCACTTAGCCATTTTTGTGAACTTATTGACTTAAA